>JAICLL010000083.1 GCA_025927475.1 Pirellulales bacterium | reverse complement strand
CCAGCGGATGCCCTGGCCGCTGCCGTCGCCCAGGAACTTGAGCAGCGATTGCTTCTGATTACGATTCAGCGAGTTGATGGTGTCGTGCAGCCGGCGTTTGGGGTCCTGGTCAGGGTGCGGCGGCAGAGGGTCGTCGATGCGCGGTGGCCAGTGCTCTTCTTGGAACGCCGCCAGAATGACCTCTTGATTGGCGGCGGGCACTTTGTATTGCTTGACAATTTTTTTGCCCACCCGCAGTTGCTGGCGATCGCGGTCCCAAACCGGCTTGAGCGACTGTTCCAGCAGATCTCCGTTGGCGCCGGCCAACTGCGCCGCGCCGTGCTGAGCTGCACTAAGCTGAGTTGCACTCATCGATGCGGAACCGCCCGCCAAAACCGCCCCGTCGCTCAGCGGAAGGACGCTCGGCGATTGGACCGTTCCGTACGCCGCCAAACGGCTTGGCGGCGCCTCGTGCACGAGCTTGCGAGCGAATTGTTCGCCCGACTCGGTGAGCACAAAACAGGTCCGCTTGCCGAACATCAACACGCCGCCCTGGCGGAACGTGCGGACCGGCTCGCCCTGCATCGTCAGCTCGACCGCGTGCTGCAAATACTTTTTGCCGACCAGCCAGCGGCAGTCGCCGTTGGTCACACCCAAGCGGCGCAAGGCGCTCAGCTCGACCGCAAAGTCCCAGGAATCGCAGCTCAGATCGCGCGCGTAGTCGTGCGACTCGAGCAGCGAGGCGACTGCCCGAACGACACGGTCGGGCAAGGCAATTTCACTGGCGCCACGCGCTTCGGCCTCACTGGCGCCGCGCGCTTCGGCCTCACTGCCGCCGCGCGCATCGACCTCACTGGCGCCGCGCCCTTCGGCGAGCGGGGTCGTAAGACCGCCGTCAGCACGTGGTTCGCTTCGCATTGGTTCCACCAAAGTGCCTCGTAGGGTTCCTATCATGAGCTGCCGCCCGAGAACGGTCTGTGAGTTACGCCGCTACCGAGGCCGAAGACGAAAAAAAACCCCGCGCGGTATCAAATCCGACGGGGCACGACATTGCCTAGTAAATTTAGGTCGCTGCGGGACCTTTGGTGGGAATCTAGCGAACCTTTGCGGGTTCTGTCAAGCGCCGCGGTGGAACGTGCTTCGTAACTATTGTAGTGGTATATGGTTGTGAGACGATTTTTCACAGTTTCACCGTTGCAGCAGCGTCAACACGGCCGCCTCTTCGCCGGACAATTGACCGATCCGGCTACGCAATTCCTGCGCCGCGCGTTGCTTGGCCGCCGCCGCCAGGCTGCGGTCGAGGTAGGCGTCGAAGATCGCCGGGTGAATGTAGCATTTGCGGCAGACGGTTTTTGTATTGCCCAGCCGCTGGGCGACATGCTCGATGGCCCGCGTGATATTGCGCTTGGCCGCCGCCTGCGAGTCGAAATCTTCAAACTCTCTGAGGGCCTGCGCGGCCAGCGCCGTGCCCGCCCAGGTGCGGAAATCTTTGGCCGTGAAATCCTGACCGGTCATCTCGCGCAGATAGTCGTTCACGTCCGACGAACCCACGTCGTGAACCTGACCATCGTCGCCCTCGTAGGCAAACAGCTCCTGGCCGGGCAGGTCTTGGCAGCGGCGGACGACCTTGGCCAGTCGCGGGTCGTCGATGTCGATCTCGTGCTCGACGCCGCTCTTGCCGCGAAAATCAAAATGCACCTTGCTGCCGCGCACCGCCGCGTGATGGTTGCGGATGGTGGTCAGCCCGTAAGAATGATTGTCGCGGGCGTATTCGTCGTTGCCGACGCGAATCAGCGTCGATTCGAGCAACCGCACGACGGCGGCCAGCACCTTCTCGCGCGGCATGCCGCGGCGCTTCAAGTCGCGGCGCGTGCGACGGCGGATTTTGGGCAAAGCCCGGGCGAAATCGATCATGCGGGCATACTTGGTGTCGTCGCGGAGGGCCCGCCAGCGCGGATGATAGCGATACTGCTTGCGACCGCGCGCGTCGCGGCCCGTGGCCTGCAAGTGCCCATCGGGCGACGGGCAAATCCACACGTCGTTCCAGGCCGGCGGAATCGCCAACGAACGAATGCGAGCCAAAGTGGCCGGATCGCGCACGGGGCGCCTTCCCATGAGATATTGAAATCCTCCGCCCGAGCGGCGCCGCTGAATGCCGGGCGAGTGATCGCTAACATAGCGCAATCCCGCGTTTCGAGCCGTGCGCACGGGATTATCGGCGGACCGACCGGTGGTGGTGTGGTGGTTGTTTTTCATGCGAGCGGCGATGCGCGTGGAGGGTTTGCAAGCGGTGTGCCGAAGAGCAGGGGTCGGGGGTCGGGGGCCGGGGAGCAAAGGTCGGGGGTCGGGGAGCAGAGGTTGGGGAGCAGAGGTTGGGGAGCAGAGGTTGGGGAGCAGAGGTCGGAGGTCGGGGGTCGGAGGCCAGAGAAGAAAAAATCCCATGCGAGCATCGAGAGTTGTGCGCACCGAATTCAGTGTTGATCTGTCGCACGCGCGCGACACGAGCATTGGTGTGCGCGACAGATCGGCGCACTGGCAAGTTCACCGAGGATGTGGAGTTGCGCAAACGAGAACGATCACATTCCCACCCGGCCGACGCCGCCCCCGACATCTGGCCCCCGCTCCCCGACCTCTACCCCGGTCCCATGAGCTTGCCGAGCGGGCGGCCAATCAGAATGCCGCACATGCCGCCGCGCTGGGCCACATTGACGACTTGCTTTTGCGAAGCGCGGCCGACGATGCCCAGCCCGTACTTGGTCGGCGCGAAACCCATCACCGTGTAAAACGGCTCGACATGCGTGCTACCGTCCTCACTCACCACGGGAAACTCGTTCACCGGAATGCTGGCCAGCCGCTGCACGACCCAGGCGTCGCCGCCGGTCAGCGCAGTCTCGATGGCGGCGTCCCATTCGGCCAGCGTCATACCGTGGCCGATGTACACGCGGTCGCCGCCATAGGAGCGATTCGGTTTGAGCACCAGCCGGTCGTGCTCGCGGCGGACGTATTCCAGCAGCCCGCCCGTCTCGCCGTGCGGCAGCGTGGTCTGGCGGTCGGCCAGCAGTCGCGTCCACAACAGATGGCGGCGAAACACCTGCCGCTCCTCGGCGTTGAAGTATTTTTGCGTGAACTTCGGATCGGTCAGAATCTCCCAGCAGCTTTTGTGATCGAAATCGCCGCCGACCGACGAAATGATGCGGTTCTCTTTGAAGAGCCGGCGCACCGGCCGCACGTCGACGCCGCCCGCTTCGAGCGCCAGCAAATCGCGGATTTCGTAGTCGCGGTAGGCGATATCGATGGGCGTGCCTTCGTAATACACTTCTCCGCTCGAGACGCTCAGCTCGGCGGGGTCGGCATGCACAATGGTCATGCCATGCCGGGTGTGAAAGTATTCGGCCAGCGGCGCCTGCTCGCAGATGCCATCGCCCGAGTATTTGGGTTCGATGAAACAGACCTTGCGGCCCGTGCGGCCGATGGCTTCCAGATGGTCGATGACTTCTTGAATGAACAGCTCGCGCAGGTCCTGCCCGACTTCCAGTTGCAGTTGGGCGTCGTGCTGGGCCACCACCGGCAGCACCACGTCGACCAGCATCTGCTCGCAGGTTGGCCCCAGGTGAATTCCGCCTACGCCGCACAGGTTCGGCTCGAAGAACCGCAGCGATTCTTTCCAGGTGGGGCTGGTGAATTCGACCATCGCGTCGAGCCGCCCGAACACCGGGTTGTTTTCGCGCTGGCTGGCGCCCCAACTGTCCCACAGCCACTTCTCTTCGGCCTCGGCCAGCGGCGCCACTTCGCGCACCGCGAAGTCCTGCATATAGAGGTCGGGCATCCGCTTCAGCGCATTGAGAATAGTGAGCGAGACAAAGTGCAGATATGCCAGTTGATCGGGCATGACTCCGATCGGCCGCAGCATGACGCGGATCGCCTCGACCTCGCCATGCCGCGAGTAGATCAGATTGCGGCGCAGGGCTTCGTCGGTCATGCGCCGCGTCAGCTCGACGATGATGTCTGGCGGCAGGCCATAAAAGACCTTCCGCAATCGGCTATCGAGATTGAGGCCGCTGAGTCCGAGTTCTTCGGCGGGAGTGAGCATAGTTCTGGTAATCTACCAGGAGATGGCGATTTTGCATTTTCGATTTTAGATTTTGGATTTTCGATTGCGTCCTCCGGTGCCGCTCCCGGAAGTCCGGGGCCTTGTGCCCCGCGTCGGGGTTATTTCATCGCGCGCCCCGGCGGCTGGGGCAGAGCCTCGACGATGCCCAGTGTCGCCTTTCGCTCCGCGAAAGTAGCGTTCCGCCCGGCTGTCCGACCTCCGCTCTGTAACGGGCGTTCTTGCAGCTTCTACTTTATTCATGCGTCCCCGCTTTCCTGGCAGGCTTGAAAGCGTGACCAACGCGGCTTTACACTTCAGGCTTCCGCAGAGCAAACATGACAGAAAAACTGATGACAGAAAAATGACTACGACGCAGCCCGGAGGGCGCGCGGACAGTGAAATGAAAGGACTTTGAACCGTTTCACTCGGTGGCTGAGGCAGAGCCTTGGCGATGCCCCAGTGATCGCCGCAAAGAAAGGGAATGGGAGAAAGATTGATGACAGAAATATGCCGAGCACGGCGCCTGATGTCGAGCGCCGAGCGTCTGCCTTCATTTTTCTGTCACGCATCTTTCTGTCAGCAACTCAAACGCTTGCCCATGCGACAAATCACTAGAATAATTCTGCGGTGTGGACTTTGTCTCATTATATTGCTGATTGCCTCGTCCACCGCCAGCGCCGCGGTGATCGCCGGCCGCGTGGTCGATGGAGATGGCAAGCCGGTGGCCGACGCCGAGGTGCGCGTCTGGCAAAAACTGCCGGATCCCATGGGCCAAACGATATCGGACCAACCTGTCCGATTTGCTGACGGCAAAGGCGGCGATGTCTTGCGCACCGACGCCGACGGCCGGTTTGAAACGCCCGACGTGGTGGCGCCCGACGCTTTCGCCCGGGTGTTTGTCGATGCCGAAGGCATGCTCACGGCCCGCGGCGAGTGGCTCGAGATTCGCCAGGACAAAAGCCCGCAAAAGGTTCAGCTTGTGATGCGGCGGCTGCGGATCGTGGCGGGGCGAGTGCTCGACCGCGATGGCCATCCGATCGAGGGCGTGATGGTCTTTCACGTCGGCGATGCGCCGAAAAAGATCGTGCAGCAAACCAACCGCGCAGGCAAATTTCAGTTGCCCGGCGTGCCCGAAGGCCGCGTGTTCCTGTTTGCCGAAAAGCCTGGTTATCGCATCACGGGCATGCTTCTGACCGACGGCCGCGAACCCACCATGACGCTAGCGCAAGTCGACGAGCCGATCGAACCGCTCAAGACGTTGCCGCCGTTGCTGCCGCACGAAGAAGAGGTCGCCTTGGTGCGCGGGGATATCGAGCGAGCACTTGAGGCGGCCAAGCCGGGCAAACCGGAACAGAAAATGTGGGCGCTGCGAGCGCTGGCCGAATTCGACCCGGTTGAAGCGCTCGAACGCGCGGAGGCAATCGATTTTCATGCCAAGCCGCAGCGCGACAATCTCGAGGTCTTTTGCATTATCCGCTGCACCGAGGGGAGGGCAAAACTGGCGTGGGACGACCTGCGCGCGATGATCGAAAAAGCAGGAAACCATTCCTGGATCGTTTCGCATCTTTGCCAGGCTGCACGGCGCCTTGGCCAAGATGAGCGCCCGTAGCGGCTCGCGTGGCTCGAGCAAGCGCTGCTCCACGCGCGTGACGTCAAGCACCCAGCCGGGCGCGGCCGCAATCTGGCCTGGGTTGCCGAAGCCTTCCTTGAGGCGGGCAGTCCGGGTCGCGCCGCCGAGATCGTGCCAGAGGCCGAAAGAACCGCCGAACTCTTGCCGCCCGAAGACCGAGAGTCGGCCTATGTCTTTGGTGCGCTGGCGCGGTCGCTGGCGCCGAGCGATCCGCGGCGCGCGGTCGAGTGGCTGGAAAGAATCAAGGATCCGGCCGGCTACCATCAGCAGGCCGGGGGCTTGGCGGTGAGCCTGCTTCCAGAGCACCCTGAGATGGCTGAAGACGTCTGGCGGCGCGCACATGAGCGGTCAGATCGGCTCACTGTCGCCGCCGCCGCTCCGCAGCTTCGATATGAGTGGGAAGCGACGCGTCTGGCGGATTTTTGTTATAAGCTTGCCAAGATCGACCGCCGCCGTGCTGAACGACTGGCGCGCGACGAAACCCTTGCACCCTTGCGCATTCGCGGACTCGGGGCGGTCGCCCAGGCGCTAGCCGAGACCGATCACGCCGCGGCACGTGATTTACTTGGGACGCTGCTGCGCGATGAGCTCAGCCAGTTGGTCGATACGGACGATGCAGTTCAACGCGGAATGGCGCCCGCGATTACGGTCGCCTGGTTGCTGCCGATCGCCGAGCAGGTCGACCCGCAGTTGGCGCGCGAGTGTTTCTGGCGATCATTGGTGGCGCGGCGACCATCGACGGGAAGGAACGATCTCGACAACGAGGCCGGCGAACCCGAGACCGAACTGGCCAAGATGTTGTCAAGGTATGATCGCGAGGCAGCACGCGCGTTGCTCGAGCCATTCGCCGCGCGGCTGCCGCAAATCGCCGCCCCTGGCGCCACCACGCTCGGCGCCTGGCACGCTCTGTTCGTCGCGCACAACGCAATGCAGCATACCCAAGACGTGGTGATTGCCGCCGCATTCATCGACGCTCGCTGGGCCGTCGAACTGATCGCGAGCCTGCCGTGCAGCGCGGAAAAGTCATGGCGCAGGCCCGATGACGTTTCGCGGTGGCAGGTGGCCACGGTGCTAGCGCCAGCAGACGAGCGGTGGACCGAAAGGCGCCCCTACGGATTGAGTTTTTGGACTCCGCCCGAAGCGCGGCCGTCCGCGACTGAAGCCGCCCAGCCCAACAGCGAGCAGGCGGGCGTTGGCTTGGCGCTCGCCGTGAAAGACGGGCAGCTAGTGATCGGCGATGTTTTGCCGAACTCCCCCGCGGCGGCCAATGGCTCTCTGCACGCCAACGACCAGATTATCGCGATCGGACAGGGAGACGCCCCGCCGGTCGACTCCGACTCTCTGTCGTTCGAAGAAGTCGTCGCCGCGATCCGCGGCCAGCGGGGCACGATCGTGCGCTTGACAATCGTACCAGAGGGAAAAGACGATGACGAAGCGGTGGTCATCAGCCTGACGCGGGGCGTGGTCAAACCCAAGCAACGGCGTTGAAAGTCTGCGAAGACCGCGACTGGAGCAAGCCGCAACTCGGTTGGTGTGGCCCGCGGGGACTGCGAGTCTATGATATCAGTGGATTGCCATGGACCTGCGTGATTGACGCGCGCGGCAAAATCGCCGCATCCGGTCACCTACCGAAGATCGCCGAAACGGTTGATGAGTTGTTGGCTGCGGCCGGTGACTAGCCGGCACATCCAGGAATTCTTCAATGGACCTTGGAAGCGTAGGTGGGCCAAGCGCAGCGAGTGCCACCATCGGGCTGTGCCGTCGCGCAACGTGGGCGCCGATGCGAAGGTGGGACTCGCAAGCTCGTCCCACCCTACAGCTGTCAGCAACAAAAGGCGACTACAACCAGCGAGCGCCGATCTTTGCGCAGGCATAGCTCAGCCCGGCCATGATGGCGAGACATCCGGCACACCACGCCGCCGCGGAACCACCGGCTGATAAACCGAACCAGGCCGGTTTGCTCAGCACGATGAGGATGGCCAGACCGTAAAGCGCCGCGCTGGCGGCAAACAAAGACATGCCCACCCTCAGCGTACTGTAGTCGACGAGCAAGGCCAGCCAGACGGCATAGACCAGTTGCGCACCGGCCAACAGCAACATCGCCTGCGCCCAGGCCGGCGCGGCGTTTAAGCGCAAATGGCTCACCGCGGGCGCCGCACAGAGCACAATGGCAAACGGCAACAAACTGGCCAGCCAATAGGTAATCTCGAGTTGCCCGGCCGCTGGGCGGTAGACCGGATACTGACCAAGGGTGTCGCGCGTTGCCCAGGTCCACCAGGCGGTGCGGGCGACGGCGGGCGCGGCGACGGCCGCTGGTGGCGAGGCAACCATCGCCGCGATGGGCGGAGGGACGGGCGGCGGAGGAGGCATCGGAAGCGAAGGCGGTGCAGACGCGGGCGATACCCTCGGAGCTTGCGCCGCAGAGGGCAACGGCGCGGCGGACGCGAAAAAACTGAACAGCGCTTGATCGTCCGTCGCCGCGGCGCCGATGGTTGGCTCGATCGGAAGCGACCCAACCAACGCCGGCACTTCCGCGGGCGATGCGGCGGCAAGCGGCGCGCCGGCCACCGTTGCGGCGGGCATCGCTGGGTAAGGCATCGTTGGTGGCGGCTGCGGCAGCTCCAGAGTGGGCGGCGCGTCGGACAGGACATCCGGCGGCGCATCGGACGACGCGTCGGGCGAAGGTGGGGGCGCTTTTTTCCTGGCCGCTTGCTCGCTGATCGCCGCCATTTTCTCGGCGATGCCAATTTCGGTTTCGCGCGTCAGAAACTCAGCCGCAAGCTGTTCGAAGGCGCGCGGCGCGCCGGCCAAAGAAAGGTCGATCGGCGCCGCCTCGCCCTTCGGCGGCTGCTTCCGCCGCCCACGCGGCAAGCTCACCGATGGCACGACGACTTTTTCGCGGCACACCGGGCAACGACCTTTCTTGCCCACTCGGTGGTCGGGTACTTTCAGCCGGTGCCCCAACGGGCAATAAAAACGGATCGACATGCCGCGCCGGAAGAGGTAGCTCCGGCCCTTGTGGCCGGCCGGGTGATCTGGCCTTTATTCCAGTCTTAGTCCGATCCGGCGTTCGGTCAAGTTTCGGCATTCGAAACGGTTCGCGGAACGGCGGAGAATCCGTTCCCTACAGACGTTATCCGGGAGCGTTGCAGCAATGCACAGTGAGCTACTCGTCCCCAAATACCCGTGTGCTTTCTTCCTTGGTGACCGGGCTTTTCATCTCGTCGGTCATCAACTGCACCTGCACGCGCAAATCGCCCGGCTCGAGGCCCTGGGCGCGAATCTGATAGACGGTCTCGTCCTTCGGGGCCAGCCGACCCAGCGGCTGAAAGCGAACTTGTTGTCCCTCGATCGTGTAGCGCGTCGGTCCCTTGGCGTTGCGCGGCTTCAGCTCGCGCGGAAAAACCGCCACCAACTGCACGTTGCTGGAAGCCTTCGAGCCTTGGTTGATCACGCGAATTTCATACGTGGTCTCGCCGCCCACTTCAATCGGATCGTCGACGTCGGCCAACTGAAACAAAATGGCCGCCACCCCTTCAACCATCACCACCTCTTCCTGCTCGGCCGACAGGCCGCGCTCGGCCGCGCCCTCGACACGCAAGGTCTGCTCGCCCGCCTCGATCGGCACGGCGGTCAGCGTCACCTGCCCGGCTTGCTGGGCGGGCAGTTCGGCCAACGCCCAATGCACGCTGTTGGTCTCCGGATCGTATTCGCCCGAGTTGTTGGCCCCGACAAACTGCATGCCCTTAGGCAGGTGTGTGACAAGCTGCACCTCTTTGGCCGGCGCCGTGCCGGGGTTGCTCACCGTCACGGTATAGGTGGCCTGCCGGTCGAGATAGCGCCGCTTCGGTCCTTGCATCGAGACTTCCAGTTGCGGAGCGACCACCATCAACTGGCTTTGCTTTTGGGCCTGCAACTGGCCGTCGCCGCGGGCCAGAAGCTGGTTGATCACCTGGCCGGCCTTGACGGCGCTCATCGTCAGGTCGAGCTTGCGCGTTTCGCCCGGCTTGAGGTCGCCAATTTCATATTCCAGTTCGGCCCCCGCCGGGTGATCGAGCTGTTCGGGAATGTTCTCGCTGAGCACCACGCCGGTGGCTTTGCCCGTGCCGGGATTCGACACCTTGATCGAGAAAGTCACATTTTCTCCGACGAGCACTTCGCCCGGCACGCTGACGTCGAGAGCAAGCTGAGGCCGGGTCGAGCGTGTGCGGGCCGAAACCTGGCTGGCAAACGTCACGCTGGCCACGCTGCCAATCTCGCCTTCGGCGGTGGGCATCAGTTCCATCTCGACAATCATTTCATCGCCCGGCTTGAGCGTGCCGACGTTCCAGACCACGCGGCCCTCGGCGATGCTGGCCGCTTGCGGACGGGCATCGAGCAGCTCGGTGCCGTGGGGGATTTCATCGTGTACTTCGACGCCGTGAGCGGGCACCTCGCCCACGTTTCGCACCCGCAGCGCGAAGATGGCCGGCTTGCCGATCTGGATTTCATCGGGGGCGCTTTTTTCGATGGTCAGCCAGGGGGCCTGTTCGCCTTCGAGCTGCTTTTCGCCCGGCCGCCCGTTGCCCACCACGGCCGCCGGCTCGTTGGCCGAGGCAAATTGCACGGCGCCGGTTTCGGCGGGGCCATCGCCGAAGGGGTCGATCGTTCGTCGGGCAGCCGCGTGATCGGCATGCGAAGCGCGTGGAGACAAATGCGGATTGCGGAGCGCGGAATGCGGAGTCGATTCTTCGCGTATCGGCGCGTTTTCGGCGGGATATGCTGGGTAATCACCCGTGTCGCTGACCGTACCGCGGGCGGAGCGTGCTTCGTCGGCATTTGCGGCGGCGAAGGGGTCATTCGCCCTGTCACCGTACACCGATGGATCGTCAGCGGTGTCGGCAACAGCGCCGGTGTTGGGAAACAACGCCGGACCGCGCCCGCCGGCGGTTTCGTTCGGTCCTTCGGCTGGCTGCTCGTCGGGCATGGCGCCGGCGGCATAGCGATCGGCGTAGCGATCAGCATAGCGGTCGTCGTAACGGTCTTGCGGCGGGTTGTCTGCCGGAGGACTGACTGCCCGTTTCGCCGCGCGGCTGCGCGAGTTTGCCGCGGATTTGCCGGTCTTCTTGCTCTTTTTCTTGGCCGGGGCTTTTTGGGCGGGCGCCTGCAGCTCTTGGGCTTGAGCTTCGGGCGCGGCGCGCTGGGCATAAACGGCCAACAGCGCCACCGCCGACAATCCGGCCAGCGCCGAGGCGCGGACGAGCAACCGCTTCATCGGTCGAACTCCGAAAGAAAACAGCGAAGTGATCGGTTGGCTGCTTCGCCCGGCAGACATGCAGGCCCCACGTTTCCGCAGGCCCAAGCCGGTTCGATCAGCCGCGGCGCATGCGCTCGCACCGAGCGCCGGCCGCCTCTATCTTGGTGGGCGTAAATACCACAACCGTTCTCTTCGCGGAAGGCCAGCTTGCCGACTGCCTGACAAGATGAACAAGCGGCGCTGTCTGGCGAATTATGCCGCCATCACGCTGGAATGACAGAAAAATTGCTGACAGAAAAATGAGAAAGACAGGCTGCGCCGTTTACCGGCCGGAATTGCCCACCATTTTTCTGTCGTCAATCTTTCTGTCATTCCTTCCGGCAGTGGTGGCTCAATCTGACAACTATGTCGTCCGTACCCGGCGGTATTTGCGCGAGCTCCGTCTTCGCAAATCCCTCGGCCGTGATTTCCAGCGACCAAGCGCCCTGATAAAGCTTGTCAAGCATGAACTCGCCTTGCTCGTTGGTGGTCGTCTCGTCGACACCCAGCGAACCCCGCTTGTAGCTGCCAAGATTCTCGCGGTCAAAGTGCCAATCGCGTGGCACGACGCGCGCACCGGCCACTGGTCGGCCTTGGTCATCCACCACCCGGCCCGCAATGCCGTCGTCTTGATCGAGCACCACGTCGAGCGTCTCGGGCGTCAGGTCGGGCCTGATGATCACCTGCCGCCTTGCCCGAGCCTTGCCGGGTGCGGCAAAGGTAACTTCGTAAATGCCCTTGGGCAGGGCGCTGAGGTCGAAGGCCCCGTCGGCCGTCGAGACGCAGCGGAAATCGTTCTCGGCGTGGAATGGTGTAGTGACCGTCTGTGTGGTGCTTGGCGTCGAAAGAATGAGTAGCTGCAATTTGGCGACGGCTTCGGCACCGGCCATTGCGTCGCGTCCATCGGTGATTCGCCCGGAGATTTTACTCGTGTGGGGTGCCTGACGCACCATTTCCGGCCATACCGCGGCAACTTCGCGCACGGCTTGATCCGGAATGGATTGCCAATCTGGAATGTCGAGTCGCGGGATATCTTCAGCTCCGGCCTCTTTGAGCAACGACTGAATCATGATCGGCGCCTTGCCGCGCTCGACGTGGCGCAAGTTGCCTCGGTGATCGATGAGAAACGTCGCCGGGCTCATGTCGCGCCGAAATGCATGGAAGGTTTTGCCCAGTGCGTTTTCGGCCGGCGCATCGATGGCGATCGGAAACCGCAAATCAAACTCGGCCGCCAATTGCTCAACGCGCTCGGGCCGATCGGTGCTGGGGGCGATGGCGACGATTTCCAGTCCCGAGGAATAATAGAGCTCGTGCAGCCGCCGCAACGCGACAAGCTGCCGCGGCGAAGGCTCGATCAGCCGCCCGCCGAAAAAGTAGACCAGCGTCACCTGCCCCGCGAGTTGTTGCCACTCGATCGGCTTGCCGTTGATCCACCGCGCGGCGGCTATGCCGGGCGGGGGCTGGTTCTCAAATTCGGGCACGGCCCGCGACATAAGATTCTTCAGCGGCGTCAGGTCTGTCCGCGGCCAATCGTGGTTGGCGAGCACCGGCTCGATGTCGGGCCACCAGGGATCGTGGAACCATGATTTGCCGGCGGTGTGGTCCAGCACCGGTTGGCCGAAGCTCGGCTGAAACCGAAAATCATCGTCGGTGAACTTGCACCCTGGCTCGAACTTGGTAACGCCGATTGCGCGGCGAACGATCGGCGCGCTAACGCCGTCATTGTTTACGGTCCGCCAGTCCATCACGATTCGTCCCGGATACCACATGCCGTTCTCGACGCGCCTCAGCGTATCAAGGTTGTGCGACCAATTCATCTCCTCACCGATAAACTGTTCGACGCGAACGGCCAGATGCGACTGCCGCGGCGAAATGAAGATCCTTTGCCGATACTTGCCGTCGGGCGTAGTGAATTCGGCCACATAGCAGCGGAAGCCATTGCGTACCTCCTGTGCGATGAGTCGCGTGCGCGGATCGACCAACGTCGAGAGCAGTGTATCACCGGAGTCGAGTGAACCCAAAAAGAGATCAGCGGGGGACTGCCGGGCCAGTTCCAGGTTTTCCTCACCGACGATCCAGCCGCCGAACCGGTTGGTCATATAATGCCGCTCACCATCAAAGCCGGCCACTTCGCGGCGCGGCGAGAGCCGTGCGGTTGGCTGCTCGCCTGGCCGGTCAACGGTGAACGAGATCGATTTCGATTCCAGTTCGGCCCGCCACCGCCGGCCATCGCCGGCGTATTTCAACTTGCCCTGCCAGCGGAGTATCTCGGGCGGACCGGCGCCCTTTGGTCCAATCGCCCGCGCGCTGCGCTCTTCGTTAAACTCGGCTTCCAGGTAGGCCGCCGCGTAACGGTCCAGTTCCTTGCGCACATCATCGGCGAGTTGTTTGGCGGTGATGTCCGGCACGGTGCGTCGGGCTGTTCCGCTGCATTGGCCCGCTGAATGGCACATGCACTTGGCAACAGCGCGGCCAAGAGCAGCGCTGGCGCGACGGAACATCGAAGCATTCGGTACATGCCGCACATCATACACGCTTTCGCCGCGGGATTTCTAGAATGGCAGCGTTTCCCGTTCCTCCGGTGGCTGGGGCAGAGGCTTGCCGATGCCCCGGCGTAGCAGCCGCTTGATCTCACCGCCGGCGATGGAATGGCAGAAAAATTAAGGACAGAAAAATGGATCAGGTGAAGTCGGGTCGATCGGCCGTCGAGGCCATAATCGTCATTTTTCTGTCAGCAATGTTTCTGTCAGCATCCCTGGCGGTGCAGCGCAGCTCAAGGATAAGCTGAATAGGTTGAGAGTCAGTGCCTAGCGACAACCGCTCAAAAGATTGGTGGTCATGTCATTGGTAGATCAAGTGTCGAGCTTGGCTTTACGTGTGAGCGCCGAGATGACGGCTCGTTGGAGGCCGCGTACCTTCGCATCTCGGACAAACAAGTCGACCGCACCGAAGAACTTGTGGGGGCGAATTTCGTCCGGTCATCAGCCCCGCCGGCGTTCGTGCAAGACTCATGATCGCGTCGCCGTCAAGGCGGCTCTTCAGCCCAAGCACTCCACCAAGCGATCAATCTCTTGCTTGCTGCGTTTTTCGGTCACGGCAATCAAAAAGCAATCGGACAAATCGGGATACCAACGGGCGAGTGGAATGCCAGCGAAAAAGCCGGACTGCCCGGCTTGCTCCAACAGCGCCGGCACTTCGCCCCGCCGGTCGCGGACGACGAATTCCTTGAAGGTGGGCCGATCGAAGGCCAGCGACAAGCGGCCCGCCGCGGTCAGCGATCGCGCCGCGTAGCGGCTCTTCTGCAAGCAAAGCTCCGCTACTTCGCGCATGCCTTGCGGACCCATCAGGGCCAGATAGATGGCCGCCCGCAAGGCATACAAGCCTTGGTTGGTGCAAATGTTGCTGGTGGCCTTTTCGCGGCGGATGTGCTGTTCGCGCGTTTGCAGCGTCAAGACCCAGCAGCGGCGACCATGACGGTCGGTGGTCTGCCCGGCAATGCGGCCGGGCATCCGCCGCACCAGCTCTTCGCGGCACGCCAGAATGCCCAAGTACGGACCGCCAAACGCCATGGGACTGCCCAGCGATTGTCCCTCGGCCACCACCACGTCGGCCGCATAATCGCACGGGCGTCGTAAGAGACCCAGACTGATTGGATCGACCGACGCGATGTATTTGGCACCCGACTGGTGGGCGATTTTTCCGATCGTCTCAACATCTTCCAGGCAGCCGAAAAAGTTGGGGTGCTGGATGAGCATGCAGGCGGTCTGATCGTTGACCGCGGCGGCCAGCTCGTCGGGCGCGACCGTGCCTTGCGGCGTGCCGAGCGTGATCAGCTCGACGCCCAGGTTGCCCAGATAGGTTTCGAGGATCTGGCGATACTCGGGGTGCACGCTGGCGGCGGTGACCACGCGCCGCCGACCCGCGCCGGCCAGGCACATGAACACGGCTTCGGCCACCGCGCTGCCGCCGTCGTAGAGGCTGGCGTTGGAGACATCCATGCCGGTCAGCCGCGTGATGAGTGTCTGATACTCAAACGCGGCCTTCAGGTTGCCCTGGCTGGCTTCAGCCTGATAAGGGGTGTACGAAGTGTAAAATTCGCCGCGCGAAGCAAGGGCGTCGACGACGGCGGGAATGAAATGATCGTAGCTGCCGCCGCCCAGAAACGAGACGCGCTCGTCCGATGGAACATTTTGCCGCGCCAGCGCGGCCATGTGGGCGGTGAGTTCCAGTTCGGTCAACGCCGGCGGCAGATTCAACGGTCGCCCCAGCCGCAGCTCGGCCGGCACCATCGCAAACAGCTCGTCGATGCTCGCCACGCCGATGGCCGCGAGCATCGTCTGTTGGTCTTCGGGGGTGTTAAGGATATAGGGCATTAATTTCTACGAGGGACGTAAACTCTCGCGGGTCTGTAGGGAACGGACTCCGTGCCGTTCCGCGGATGGCTGAGGCGGGCTTTACTGCGGGTTTAGTCGCTGGCCGACATCATTTTGCATTTTGACTTTCTTCTTTGCGGGCTTTATCGCGCCGCAGGTCGGCGCCAACCATAACGAGGAAGTAAAAATGCAAAATGCAAAAGTCAAAACCGCGAAATACGCTAACCGCTGTAGGGTGGGCCGAGCGAAGCGAGTCCCACCATCGGCCGCATAGTACGCATCACGCATTTTCGCCGAAAAGGTGGGACTCGCAAGCTCGTCCCACCCTACGCCTACGCCCGCCCGATCCGAGTCGCATCTTTCGCCTTAGGTATGCCGCTGTCCGCTAAAAGCTGCGGCACACGGAGTGTGCCTGCTACTTTAATGCCCCTCTTCGGCGCATTGCTGCTGATACGCCGCGTAATCCATGAGCGCGCCCAGCGAAGCATCGCCGGCTAGCTTCACCTGCATCATCCAGCCCTCGCCATAAGGATCGGCATTCAGCGATTCGAGCTTGTCGCCCAGCCCGTCGTGTACCGCCACCACTTCGCCATCGACCGGACTGTACAGATCGCTCACCGCCTTGACCGATTCGATTTCGCCAAAAGCCTCGCCGGCCTTGAGTTGGCGACCGACCTTGGGCAACTCGATAAACACCAGGTCGGTGAGCGCTTCGAGCGCGAAGGCGCTAATGCCTACGGTGGCGATTTGCCGCCCGTCTTTTTGATCGAGCTGCACCCACTCGTGCGTTTTGGCAAAACGTAGTTGTTCAGGCGACCGCTTCACGATCGAGACTCCTTTAGGCTAATGACTGCGGCGATAAAACGGCAACTCGACGATGCGGGCGGGTTCGGGCCGGCCGCGGACGTCGACCTCGACTTGCGTGCCCGGCGCGGCGGACGCCGGTTCGATATACCCCATGGCGATCGGGCGGTCGAGCGTCGGCGAAAAGGTGCCGCTGGTGACCTGTCCCACCGTGCGCCCGGCCGACGTGATGCCAAACCCTTCGCGCGGCACGCGCTTGCCCGACAGTTCGAGGCCCACGCGGCGCGGCTGGTTGGGATCATCTTTCAACTTGGCCAAGGCATCGCGACCGGGAAACTGGCGGCCGTCGAGATCAACGGCAAAGGCCAGCCCGGCCTGGTACGGATTGATCGTTTCGCTGAGTTCGTGGCCGTAGAGCGGCATGGCGGCTTCGAGCCGCAGTGTGTCGCGTGCGCCCAGGCCGGCCGGTGTGGCGCCGGCGGACAGCAAGGCTTCGCAGATCAGCACCACGACGCCCGAGCCGACAATCAGCTCGCAACCGTCTTCGCCGGTGTAGCCGGTGCGGCTAACGATGCCGCCATGCCCGGCGATGCGCGTTTCGCGTGCCTGGTAATACTTAAGCGCATCGAGCCGCTCTTCGACCAGCGGCTGTGCGATCTGAAGTGCCCGTGGCCCTTGCAGGGCGATCATCGCCCAATCGTGCGTGGCGTCGGTGAAATACAATTCGGCGGCGCCGGCCAGGCGAGGTTTGATCCAATCGACGATTTTGGTGCGATTGCCGGCGTTGACCACCATCACGTAGTACGACCCGCCGGCGCCGCCCGTCAGATGGTAGACCAGCACGTCATCGAGAATGCCGCCGTCGTCGTTGGTCACCAGGGCGTAGCGCACGCGGCCGGCGGGCTGGCCCATCACGCGGCGCGTGACCAGCCGATCTAAAAACCCCGCGGCGTCGGCGCCCTCGAACCGCAGCCGGCCCATGTGCGAAACATCGAACAGCCCGGCGGCGGTGCGGGTGGCCTGATGCTCGGCGACAATCGACTGATACTGGACGGGCATCGACCAGCCGGCGAAATCGACCATTCGTCCGCCCTGCGCGGCGTGCCAATCGTGCAGCGGCGTTTGGTTCAAAGAGCTCATGCGGAGAGACATTGTACCGGGCGCGGGGCGGCGTGCCAGGGGGCGGTTTGTCGTCTTTCGCTCCGCGAAAGAAACGTCCTTTATACCAGCGAAACAACACCAGCAGCACAATGGTCTGAAGTGCGGCGGGGCCGGCAGTATCGGAATGTCACTTCGCGGCTTCTTGCTCCCGCCACTCGCGCAGTAATTGACGCAGCGCTGGGCCGGGCGGCATGCCGACCGACTCGTAGCGTTGCGGCTCGATCCACGCTCTCGGCCGTTCGAGACCGTCGCAGTAGTCGTCAATGACAATTTCGGGCTTGGATCTCCACAGTTCACCCAAGGCCCGATCGCAGTCGTCGATGTCTGCGGCGGCCACGAGGACGAAGCTGCCTCGGTCAATCGCCAACTCGGCCCATGCTTCACTATCACCGCCTCGACCGCGATTAGAATCGATGTGCAATGATTTAAGATGCTTCACGGCGAGCAGCGATTTCAAACCGGCCGGTGAGAGTGCATCGGCCCCTATAGTCAGCTCTTCGAGAGAATCCGACAACGCGAGCGCGGCGAGCCCCGCCCCAGTCACGTCGGTATGGGTCAGAACCAGTGACCTCAACTGCGGCAGCGCCGCGAGGTAAGGAAGGTCGCGATCGCCGATCTCTGAGTAGCTAGCGTCAACCGTCGCTAGCCGTGGCAGTGGCGGTAGATGCTCGAACAGCGGAGGACCGTTGGCAGCGACATAGTTGAAGCGAAGCGACTCGAGTTTCGTGAGGCCTGGCCAATATGCCAAGCTTTCACTTGCGACGGGTATGTCACCGGCATTCAGGTGCAGATGCTCAAGCTGGCCCATTTGACCGATCGCCGCGAAGCAATCGTGCAATACAACATCATCGACGCCCTCGCGGCCCAAATTCAACGTCTCGATTTCCAATGTGCGCATGCGCCGCGCGCCTCGCATCGCCTTGACCATCCCGGAAGTGAGGCACTTTGCCTCGAGGTATTGCAAATCGTGCAACTGCCCAAGACAATCGAACACACCGTCGGCCTCTAGCTGGTGAGCGTCATATCCGAAGCTAACAGCGACAATGCGACGCCGATATCGCTCAGCGCCAATGATCTCAAGCCATTTGGGCCCCCGGTACTCGACCCAGGCTTGTCCGTAATTTGGCTTGAGCGCCGCAATCAGTGCGTCCTGCGAATCGGCTCGCTTTTGCAGGGCCACGAACCAACCGCACGTCGCGGCAGCTAATGCGACTGCTGCCATCAACGATCGCAAGCTCCAACGCAATCCGGGGCGATAACGGCGCAGCATCCATTCGCATGTGGCCGCCGGTATGACCAACATCGCCAGCCATAGGATCAGATTAGTGAGCAACCGGCTGGCGCTATGGCACTCTCCGAGTACCTTCATTCGAGCCCAATTTGACTCAAGCACATACTGCCGCCAAAGCAGAGGCCAACCGTAGGACACATTTACCAAAGGACCATAGAGGACTCCTCGATGGCCCTCTCTGTGATCGCTGACATCAAATCGTAGATCGGCCAGCGACTGTGGCGGTTTTTGGCGCCGAGTGCAGATCTCCTCACTCAGGTTAGCTAAGACGAGGATCGCTGCGATGACGACCAACAGCATGATCGTCAGGAGCCGCGGACGATAACGCGAGATGGTTCGAAGATTGAGACGCATGGCGATATGCCTCGGCAGGGCGCTTTCAGCATCATACCATGCTTCGAGTGACTGCGCGGCCACGGCCACCGGGGCATCGCTGGCCGATGGACCGCTCTCGTTTTGCCACGCCGATTGCGGCCAGCTTCTGCCCCGGCCACCGGTGTTCGGAATGCTGACCGCGGGGCCGGCCACGAGGGCCGGGGCTACCAAGCATCATTAAATACCCGCGGCCGGCCACAAGGGCCGGGACTACCAAGAATAAACTCCCGCGGCCGGCCACGAGGGCCGGGACTACCGGATCGCGGGGTGACGCGCTACTTTCGCGGAGCGAAAGGCGACAATTTACGCCTGCTGGAATTTCAGTTCGCGGCCGTTGAGATCGTGACACTCGATGGTGAGGTGCTCGGGCGAAAGACCCTCGCGGCCAAAGATCTGCACGACAATGCCAGTGTCGTCCTCGAGCTTCGATAGCTCGCGGCGCTTCTTGTTGTTCAAATAGACCGCTACCTCGTCAGACACCGTCAGGGTCACGCGGGCCAGACCCTCTTGATGACAGGCCAACATCAGCATCCGCACCGCTTCGATGGCCATGCTCTCGGCCGTCTTCACCACGCCCGTGCCGGTGCAGCAGGGACATTCCTTGAAGACGCTGCGCTTCAGGCTGGGGCGGATGCGCTGCCGCGTCATCTCGATCAGGCCAAACGGGCTGGTGCGCAGAATCTTGGTGCGGGCGCGGTCGCGCTTCACCGCGTCGCGCAACGCACGCTCGACGCCCCGGCGATGCCGCTCTTTGCGCATGTCGATAAAATCGTTCACGATCACGCCGCCCAGATCGCGCAGCCGCAGTTGCCGGGCAATCTCCTTGGCCGCCGCAATGTTCAATTGGTAGGCCGTCTCTTCCGCATTGTTGTCGGCCCGGAAGTTGCCGCTGTTGACGTCGATGGCCACCAGCGCCTCGGTCTGGTCGATCACAATGCCCCCGCCCTGCTTCAACGGCACGGCGCGCTTTTGGATGCGGCCGATTTCGTCGTCCAGCCCGTACTTGTGAAACAGCGGCTCTTTGCCTTCATAGAGCTTGAGGCGGTTCACGTAGCGCGGCATGACGATCTGCAGAAACTCCTTGGCCCGCT
Source organism: Pirellulales bacterium (assembly GCA_025927475.1). Lineage (GTDB taxonomy): Bacteria > Planctomycetota > Planctomycetia > Pirellulales > JAICIG01 > JAICLL01. The sequence goes on along the minus strand of JAICLL010000083.1, from coordinate 7,169 downwards.
CGTAGGCAGACGGCTCATCGATGTAAATGGCATCGACGTCGCCGGTGAAGATGTCGCGGATCGTGCGAATGATCATGTCGCTCTCTTCGTAGATGTCGACCGGGCCCACCTGCTTTTTCAACCGGCGGACGATCACCTTCCACAACCGCAACAGATACGCCAAGTCGCGCGACAGCTCTTTCTTGGTGCGGTCGATGCCGGCGGTACGCACGATGAAGCCCAGCCCCTTGGGCGGGTTCAGCTCCAGCATCACGTCGCGCAGCTTGCGGCGGGCGTCGTCGTCTTCGATCTTGCGCGAAACCCCCACCCGGCCCAGGGCGGGCATGAGCACCAGGTAGCGCCCCGGAATGCTGATATACGTCGATAGCGTCGGTCCCTTACTGCCGATGCCCTCTTTGATGACCTGCACCAGCACTTCATCGCCGCGCCGCAAAATGTCTTGAATCGGCGGCTTAACGCGCGGCCTGGCGCCGGGACGCACGCGACGCTCGCGGCGGCGGCTGAACCCGTTGCCGCTTTCGTCGGGAATGTCATCGTCGGCGTCGTCATCGAGCGGGGCCTGGTTGCCCGAGGAGTCGATCGGGCGAGATGGATCGAACCCGCCCTGGCGAAAGTATTGCGACTCGACGTCGCTGATGTGCAGAAACCCGTTGCGGCCGACGCCAAAATCGACAAACGCCGCCTGAATGCTCGGCTCGAGGTTGACCACCCGCCCCTTGTAGATATTGCCAACGTAATTGTCTTGGCTGCTGCGCTCGATATAGAGCTCTTCCAACACGCCGTCTTCGACGATCGCAATCCGGCATTCTTCCGGCTGCGAAACGTTGATCAACATTTCTTGCTTCATGTGTCTCGCTTTCTTATTGGTTCAATTTCACGGCGGTGCGCGTGAAATACGCTCCCTGCCGTTCGAGGTCGTCCAGCCCGAGCGCCGCGAGCAACTCGCGCGGTCGGGCGGTTCCCTCGCCGCTGACTCTCACTTCGAGGCGCAGCACGCCCTCGCAAAGTTCGATGTGTTCCACCAGGTCGGCCAGATCGACAGGCTTGCGACCGCCGTGCCCGGCGCCGCGCGCGCGCTCGGCGGTGGCGGCTTCGGGCCAGCGGGCTAGCCGCTCGGCCAGCGCCGCTTGCCGCTCGCCGGGAATTGGCAGCTCGTAGGCCACCCGTTCGACGCGCGACGCCCGACCTTCCGCTGGCAAAACTTCGATCGACTTGATCGACAACCCTTCGACCAGCCGCGGCGTCAGCGCCGCCAGCAAGGCCTCGGGCGAATGCGACCCGGTCAATTCGGCGTCGAGCACTTCGTCGAGCCCGGCGACTCCCATGGCCAAAGCCGATGGAAAGCTCAGCCGCGGTTTCGGATGAAAGCCTTCGCTCATCCGCACCTCCACCCCCGCACGGCGAAACACCCGTTCCCAGGCGCGCGCCAGGTCGCGGTGGCCGATCAACCGCAGGTCTCCCTCTTTGCGAAAACGAATGCGTACTCGATGTCTCTCCATGTTCATCCCACCAGCTCGGGCAGGACCTGTTTCAATTCCTCCTTCAGGTATCGCTTGACGTCGCGAGCGTGCTCCAGCCGCCTGGCCCGCGCGGCCACCTCCTCGCACTGGGCGATGGTCACGCTGCGGCAGATCTTCTTGATCTCGGGAACGGCGCTGGGCGGCACGCTCATCTGCCGCAGGCCCAGCCCCAACAACAACATGGTGTAGAGCGGGTTGCCGCTCATCTGCCCGCACAGGTTCACCGGAATGCCCCGCCGCCGAGCTGCCTGCACCGACAGCTCGATGAGTTTCAAAATTGCCGGGTCGCTGGCCGTGTAAAGCGAGGCGACGTCTTTGTTGCTGCGGTCGACAGCCAGCGTGTATTGGATCAGATCGTTGGTGCCAATGCTGAGAAAATCGACCTCTTCGACGAATTGGTCGATCATGATGACGACCGACGGCACTTCGACCATCATGCCGATCTTCAGATCGCGGTTGAACGGCCGCCCGTGCTCTTCCAAATCTTCCATGACGTCGGCCAGCACCATTTTGGCCTGCCGCAGCTCGAGCATGGTTGAGATGAGCGGAAACATGATGCGCACATCGCCCAGCGCGCTGGCCCGCAAGATGGCCCGCAATTGCGTGCGGAACAGTTCGGTGTTGCGGAGCGAAATCCGGATGCTGCGCAACCCCAAGAAGGGGTTGCGTTCGATGTCGAGGCCAGGGGTGCTGAGCTTGTCGGCGCCCAGATCGAGCGTGCGGATGACCACGGGTCTGCCGGCCATGGCCTGCACCACTTCGGCGTAGGCGTTGTAATGGGCCTCTTCGTCGGGCTCGACGTCGGCCCCCAGGTAAAGAAATTCGGTGCGATACAGCCCGATGCCGTCGGCGCCGCGGTCTAAACAATGGCCCACCTCATGCGGAAACTCGATGTTGCCGTCGAGCTGCACGCGCACGCCGTCTTGCGTTTCGGCGGGCAGGTCGCGGAGCGACTCGAGCCGGGCGGCCATCGTGCGGCGCTGTTCGACCTCGTGCCGGTAGCGGGCGATCGTCTCTTCGTCCGGGTGCAGAATGACCAGCCCCTGGTCGCCATCGATAATCACCACGTCACCGCCGGAGACGTCGGTCAGAAACGGACCGGTGCCCACGACGGCGGGAATCTCGAGTCCCTCGGCCACGATGGCGGTGTGGCTGCCGGCGCCGCCCGTCTCGGTGACAAAGCCGCGCACAAACCGCCGGTCGAGATTGGCGGTCTCGCTGGGCGTGAGATTGTGGGCCAGCACCAGCACCGGCGAAGTGAGGTTCGATATCTGCTCGCGCCGCCGACCCAGCAGGTTGCGCAGCAGACGCTTCTCGATATCGAAAATGTCGTTGGCCCGCTCGGCCATGTAGCCGGAATCGAGCGACTGAAACACCTTGGCGTAGCGGCGCAGGGTGCGGCTGACGGCGTATTCGGGCGAGTAGTGCCGCTCGCGGACCATTTGGTCCAGTTCGCCGCGCAGCCGCGGGTCGCGGAGCATCTGCAAGTGGGCCTCGAAAATGGCGGCGTATTCCTTGCCCAACTCGCGCGAGACGGCGTCGCGATTGTGCTCGATCTCTCGGGCGGCGGCGTCGAAGGCCAGCGAGAGGCGCTCCAGTTCGTTTTCGACGGCGTCGCGGGCGAGGAACCGGCGAGGGATGCGAAAACCCTCGTTGTCCATGACCAGCGCTTCACCGATGGCGACGCCCGGCGAAACGGCAATTCCCTGCAGTTTTTGCATCTATGACTGGTTGTTTTCGTCTTCAGCGAAGTTGTGCTCGATCAACTTCGCCAGCGCGTCCAGGGCCTGCTCGGCGTCGGGACCATCGACCTCGATCGACAGCCGCGTGCCGGCCACGGCGGCCAACGTCAGGATCGCTAAAATGCTCTTGCCATCGACGCGCTCTTGTCCCTTGACCAGTTCCACCTTCGAGGCGAAACGCGTGGCCAGTTTGACAAACAGATCGGCGGGCCGAGCGTGCAATCCCTGCGGATTGGTGACGACCACAGTGCGTGAGGCCATCATCGCTTCAGGACACAAATTGGTTGTTGTCGGCTTCGTCCAGCAACTGCAGGACGGCTTCGGGGTTTTTGGCTTGCTTGAGGAACTTGCAGAACGTTTCGTCACGCAACTGACGCGACACGTTTTCCAACGCCCGCAGATGGTCGCCGGGCCGGTCGGGCGGCGAAATCAGCAGAAAGAACAGATGCACCTTTTCGCCGTCGAGGCTGTCGAAATCGACCCCCTCGGCGCTGACCGCCACGCTGCCCACCAGCCGGTCGATGCTGGGGTGTTTGGTGTGCGGCACCGCCACGCCCCGGCCGATGCCGGTGCTGCCCAGCTCTTCGCGTTTTAAGATGGCTTTGATAATGCTCTCGAATTGATCGGGCGACACGCGGTTGGCGTCGAGCAGGGCCTGCACCATCTCGCGGATGACGCCCGGCTTGTCGTCGGCGGCCAAATCGGCCCGAACGGCCTCACGGCTCACGAAGTCGGCAAACTTCATGCACCTTCTCCTTTCTGTTTCGCAAAGACCTTTAAGGCGGGCCGGCATCAGGTTCGGCCCGAGCCGGCTGTTGCCTCAGCCCTTCCCGCTTGTGATGGTCTTGCACCTTCTGTTTGTATTTACGCAGTTGTTGTTCGAGTTTATGCAGACATCCGTCGAGCGAGGCCATCAGATCGCCGGCCTGCTCGGTGGCCACGAAATCGTGCTTATGCTCGGCGGAGACCCGCAAATCGACGGCGGGATTCTCGCGGTGCTCCAGATCGACGGTGACTTCGATGGCCGTGAGGCGTTCGAAGAGCCGGGGCAGCCGTTCGAGCTTCGCCGTGATTTTGGCCTGGGTCGCGTCGCTCAGATGCCCGTGTCGAGCCGAAATACGAATCTGCACCGAGAGGCACTCCTTGGGGACCGACCTTGGCAGTGATACCAACCTTGGCTTCTGATAGTTTGTCGCCCGAGACGCCCCGACCCTGGCTCGCAAAACGGCCCATTCTAACGGCGCGGGGCCGGGCCGACAACGGAAAAGGCGCTTTGGACGCCAAGCCCTACAGAATCGGCAGCCGGGTCGGGCGGGTTCGTAGCATGCAATCCGCCGCCGCTGCAAGATTCTATGCGACGTAACCCTACTAGGCAACCAAGGTTGCGGCGGCGACCCGAAGTCGTCACTGCTCGAAGCCCGCTTCGGCCAGTGCCGCCAGATACCCCTCATGGTCGTTCAAATTACGCAAGCTCCCTAAGCCTGGATCGCTTGCTTTCAACTCATCGAGCAGCACCTCGCGCGTGCGAAGCCGCTGAAAAAGATCCACCAACCGCAAGCGGTCGGCGGCCAGCAAGCCGCTGACGTGCGGACGAACCGCCGTTCGATAGACCGCGGCCAGCGGATGATAGAGCTTTTTCGCGCCGCTGAGTTCCACCGGCACCGCGGCCTCGTAGTCATCGGCCAGCTCGAACATCCGTCGAACCAGCCGAGGCGACAACAAGGGAACGTCGCAGCCGGTCAGATAGACCAGGTCTGCGCGCCCTGCGAGCAGGTTCAGCCCGCCGGCCAACCCGGCCAAGGGGCCTCGATACGGCAGTTCATCGCGCGCCACCTTAATGTCTTTTGGCAGCTCGGGCAATTCTTGCTCGGCCGCCGCGACGACGACGATCTGGTCGACCGCTTCGGCGAGCAACCGCACCACCCGCTGCAGCATCCGCTCGGGTCCAAATGGCAACAGGGCCTTGGCAGCGCCCATTCGGCTGCTACGCCCGCCACAAAGTATGATGCCGGCTTCGCTCATCGATCCCAAGTTTACCAACCTTCAAGTCTGCCAACCTTAGCTTGACACCCGCGCCGCCCGGCCGTCAAATGGCTCATTCGTGCGTCAACGATGAACTGCTCATGAATCACCGGAACGAAGGCCGTCGATCGTGCCCAAGAAATCCCACATCCAGACCACCGTCAACGGCCAGCCGGTCGAGTTCTTGTGCGAAAACCGGCAGAGCCTGCTGGAAGTGCTGCGCGACGAGTTGCGGCTGACCGGGACTAAAGAAGGCTGCAACAACGGCAACTGCGGCGCCTGCACGGTGCTGATGAACGGCGTGCCGGTGAATAGCTGCCTGGTGCTGGGTGTTGAAGTTGAAGGCGCGCAAATCGCTACCATCGAAGGCATCGCCGACGAGTCCCACCTGCACCCCATCCAGCAGTGCTTTTTAGAGGACGCCGCTCTGCAGTGCGGCATTTGCACGCCCGGTTTTATTGTGACTGCCAAGGCGTTGCTCGACCGAAATCCTCGGCCCAGCGAACAACAAATCCGCTTTGAGCTGGCCAATAATCTCTGTCGCTGCACCGGCTACGACAAAATCGTGCGGGCCGTGCAGCACGCCGCCGAACGGCTGGCAGAGCAGCCGGCTTGATCTTGTTATCGAACGGCTAGCGCCGCATTCGGTACACGCTAGCTATAATGGTTTTAGCAGGCGAAGGGGTTTGGCGGGTCCAAGAATCAACCAAAAAGCAATGAGTTCATTCCAAGTCGAAGCCACGTATGAAAACGGTGTACTAAAGCCGGTCAGTCCCTTGCCCATTCAAGACTTCACGAAGGTCTTCGTCACGGTCGAGGCACCAGAACAGGCCCAAGCGGTAACGAGCGACGAAGCCGAGCGCATCGTCCGCCGCTCGCAGGGGATATTGCGTTGGGACGGCGACGTAGAAACACTTCGCCGCATTGCCGAAGATCCTGAGTTTGACTGGCTGGAGTCATGAAGTTCGCCGACATCCCCGCCGGCGCGTCGGTCTTTATTGATGCCAACCCGCTGGTCTACCACTTTGTGCAGGATCCGTCGTTTGGAGCCGCGTGCACCGATTTGCTCATCCGTATCAGACCGCAAGAGATCGCGGCATACACGTCTACGCACGTCGTTGCGGAAATGGCGCATCGGGTGATGACCCTTGAAGCGATCAGCGCGTTTAGCTGGCCGGCCAACCAGATCGCCCAACGTCTCCGGAAGAACATCAGCCATGTGCAACGGCTGGCGCGTTTTCGAACGGCAATTCAGGAAGTGCCTGCATTCGGCATCCAACTCTTGACAGTCCAGCCCGATCTTATGGACGCAGGCGCAGCGATAAGTCAACGAATGGGCTTGCTAACCAACGATGCTCTCGTGGTGGCGGTGATGCATTCGCATAACTTGGCGAACTTGGCGAGCAATGATAGCGACTTTGACCGCGAGCCGAGCATCACACGTTACTCATGCGCGTGACGCGAGATTCCCTTCCAAATCACGACTTCGCCGGCTGGCTGAAATACTCGCGCACTTCAAGTTGCATGCGGTCGAGCTCGGCGAGAAACCCTGAGGTCGCCGCTCGGTAATTAACCGGATTTGCCTCTGTCTTCCGCAACTGGGCAACCTGCTGTTGAAACCAAGCAATTCGCTTGAACGTCGCTTCCAGTTGCTCGTGGTTCGCTATCATCGTGCTTCCTCTGTAATCAACGATGCCGCGCAAGCTATCATCCATCAGCATGACGATCTCCACGTCGTTATAAGGTTTGGTTGCAACTCGCACTCCGCCATTACGCAGCTTTCGCATATAGTGCTTCTTGCTCATTTTCAATGCGGTGCGTCATGAAGTCGTCCCACTGGTCGTTCAGATAAAAGGACCGCAATGAGAGCATGGCTTGCGCGCCT
>JAICLL010000240.1 GCA_025927475.1 Pirellulales bacterium | reverse complement strand
TATACCTTGTCCCCAGGGATAACCCACATTCTCCTCAAGGAGCGATTTCCACGGGGCCGCCCGGTGCGGGAAATCCGCACGCCGGTAAATGCGAGGAACCAACCTCGTAGCGACAACGGGGAGGGGGAGGTCTCACGACCACCCCCTTACCCACTTGTGGGCTGATGAATTATCCGGCCTGAGATCGCGGGATTGAGGCGGCCGTGGCCAAATAAAGCCGGCAAGCCGGCAAGAATAAGCGAATAAGTAATGTACGATCCGCGGCAAATCACGCTCGCTCCTTGGCCAATTCGAAAGAAACTATTCGTTTGCCTGGGGCTGCTGCTGGTGATGGTGGGCCTGCTGAGCTGGGGCGGCATCTACGGGCTGTATGCCTATCGCGACCTGGTGCGCAGCCTGAGCCGGCGGGTGCCCGAATTGCCCAAGGCCAACCTCTTGAGCCAGAGCGTGAGCGAATTGCGGATTGCCTTGAGTGACGACGCACCGCTGTTGGCGGATTTGGCGCGGCCCTCTGCAAGCCTTCGCTACGGCGTCGATGAGGCCCGCGAGCGGCTGGCCCGCGAGGAGTTTCAAATCATGCTCGAGGCGGTCAAGCACAACCTCGATCAATACCGGCTGCAACTGAGCGACAACCCCGACCGCGGCAGCCAGATCAGCGACAGCCGGCAGGAGTGGGAAACGGTGTCGAAAATCGAGGCCACGCTGCGGCGCATCGAAGCCGGGCACCGCGATCAAGACTGGTTGCTCGATTCGGTGAGGCGCGGCAACCTGACCCGCGAGCTGGAAGTTTTGCAACACCTGGCCGCCGAACTGCCCAACCACCTCTACGGCAACATCAGCGAGTTTACCAGCGAGACCAAGGGACAATATCGCCGGCTGCTGACCTTAAGCTGGGCCACCAGCATTCTGGCCGGCGCCATGCTGGCGCTATTCGTACACTTGTTTTATCGTTGGATCTTCCGCCCGCTACGAATCTTGATTAATGGCTCGCGCAAGGTGGCCGGCGGGCAGTTCCGCTATCGCATCAAGCTGCAAACACACGACGAAATGTCGGAACTGGCCGCCGCCATGAACGACATGACGGCCCGCTTTGAAGCCATTCGCGACGATCTCGACCGCCAGGTGCAAGAGCGCACCAAGCAAGTCGTGCGCAGCGAGCAGTTGGCCAGCGTCGGTTTTTTGGCGGCGGGCGTGGCGCACGAGATCAATAATCCCTTGGCCTCGATCGCCATGTGCGCCGAATCGCTCGAAGGGCGCATCGGCGATGTGCTGCCCGCCGACGATCCTCAGCAACAGGTGGTGCGCGACTATCTGCGGATGATTCAGAATGAGGCGTTCCGCTGTAAAGAGATCACCGAAAAGCTGCTCGACTTTTCACGCGTTGGCGAGGTCAAGCGGCAGCCGGTCGAGCTGGGAGAGCTGGTGCGGGGCGTGATCGACATGCTCGGCCACTTGGGTAAATATCAGGGCAAAACGATTGAGTTTGCGCCCCGATCGCCGGCCATTGTCTCGGCAAATCCCCAGGAGCTGAAGCAGGTGATCTTGAACCTGCTGACCAACGCGCTGGATAGCATGAATGCCGACGGCAAGGTGACGGTGGAGGTCGGCACGCGCGGCCGCGAGGCGGAGTTCGTGGTGTCGGACGATGGTTGCGGCATGACGCCCGAAGTGCGCGAGCACCTGTTCGAGCCGTTTTTCACGCGCCGCCGCGGCGGGCAAGGCACCGGCCTGGGCCTGTCGATCACTTACCGCATCGTGTCGGACCACGACGGCACGATCGAAGCTCACAGCGATGGTCCCGAGCGCGGCTCGCGGTTTTGCGTGCGCTTGCCGCTGGCATCAGCGGCGGCTGCCGAAACGCACCACCGGCGTGCCAGCGCGGCGTGAAAGAAGGCGTCGCGTGCAACGAGCTACTTTCGATCCCTCGGCGCGGCGCCGGCGAGATACCCGGTGCCTTCCTGCGGCGTCACCGCCACAATCACTTGCACCCGGTGACGTTCTTCGGGGGTCAAGTGTGGGGCGATGATTTCGCCGATCAAGTCTTGGCGGTCAATCGTTTCCATGCCTGAAAACTGATCGGATGTGATGATACCGATGATGCCTTCGCGTTCCTCCAGTTTGACGGTGGCGGGCGCAGGGAACCGCTTGGCTAGCACCCTTTGCAGTTTCCGCAGCAGCGGAGACCTTATAGCTGCCATAGAATAATTCCCTTATCGATGAATCTCTGAGCCGAAGCAAGAAACCGGCGGGCCTGCTCTTTCAGATAGTCTCCCTTGATTCTCTGATGCCCTGTGATTTCTTTCAAGTGAGACCGCAGTCGTTCCTCGGAGGCGAAGCGATAGTTGTTGGCCCAAAGCCTAACGATGTCATTTACAGCCAGTTGCAGCGTTCGCAGGTGAGAGTCGATCTCTGCCTCCGACCATCGCTTCGCACGAAGCTCATCGCGATTGACGCGCAGTATTCCGCTTGCCGAGAAAAGACGAAGTAAGTTATGCCGTTCGTCGAACATCGGGTCTTCGCGGCCTTTGAAGGCCCGCAGTAGGCACTCGACTGCGACGCCACCGACATAGATGGCCAGCGCGAAGCTTGATCCCTCTCGATATAGATGCTGTGCTTGCCGCATCCGCTGCGTGGCGGTCTGAAAATAATGCTCCGGCGGAAAATCCATGCGGTCACCGTGGTTTATATCATAAAGCTAGGGGGCGCTAGCAAACTGATTCCGCGATTTTACCTCCGGCTGCGGTTGACCCAACGGCCGTTTTTTGGGAAATACCACCGCCACGTCCCGCATCGCGCGTCATGTCAGGAGTCCGAACCATCGCTACCAAGCCGCCCAAGCGCCTGAAACTGCTGTTTGCCGACGACGAGCCGTCGCTGCAAGCCTTGATGAGCCTTGAGCTTCCGCGCATGGGCCACGAGGTGACCGTCTGCCCCGATGGGGCCGTCGCCGCCGCCGCGCTGGACCGGAATACCTACGATTGCATCCTGGTCGATCTCGACATGCCCAAGCTGTCGGGCATGGAAGTCATCGCCCGGGCCAAGGCCCTCTCGCCCGACACCGAGGCCATTGTGCTCACCGGCAAGTCGTCGCTCGAAACGGCCATCGGCGCGTTGCGGCAGGGAGCGTTTGATTACCTGACCAAGCCCTGCAAGCTGGCGGAGCTGCAAGCGCTCTTGGCCCGCGTGGCCGAAAAACGCGAGCTGACCAATAAATACCGCGCCCTTAAGCGGCGGCTCGAACACGTCGAAGGCGGCTCGAAGCTGATCGGCGATTCGCGCGGCATGGAGCAGGTGCGCAAGCTCATCGCCAAAGTCGCCCCCACGCAATCGACCGTGCTCATTCTGGGCGAGACGGGCACCGGCAAGGAGTTGGTCGCCCGGGCCATTCACGACCAGAGCACACGGGCCGACATGCCCTTTGTGGCGATCAACTGCGGGGCGCTGCCCGAAAGCCTGATCGAAAGCGAATTGTTCGGCCATCGCAAAGGGGCCTTCACCGGGGCCGACGAGCACCGCATTGGGCTGTTCGAGGTGGCCGACGGCGGCACGCTGTTCCTGGACGAAATCGGCGAGCTGCCCAAGGCGATGCAAGCCAAGCTGCTGCGGGTGCTCGAGTCGGGCGAAATCCGCCGCGTGGGCGACAACGAATCGTTCACCGTCGACGTGCGGGTAGTCTGCGCCACCCACCGCGACCTGGACGAAATGGTCGGCGAGGGCGAGTTTCGCGAAGACCTGATGTTCCGTATCAATACGTTTGAGATTCGTCTGCCGGCGCTGCGCGAACGGCTGGAAGACATTGCCTCGCTGGCCCGGCATCTGCTGACGCGGTTTCGTCCGGCGGCCAAGCCCGACGACGAGCTATTCACGCCCGAGGCCCTGCACGCGCTGGAAGAGCACTGCTGGCCGGGCAATGTGCGCGAGCTGGCCAACGTGATCGAGCACGCGGCGATTCTCTGCGACGAAGGGCCGATCGGCGAGGCCGACCTGCCCAGCCGTTTTGCGAACCGGCGGTTGCGCGGCCCGCACTTCAAGATGGTCGGTCCGCCGCAAACGTTGCGCGAGATCGAGTTGCAAGTGATTCAGCAAGCGCTCGACCGCCACGCTGGCAACAAGCCCAAAGCCGCCGAAGAGCTGGGCATCAGCTTGAAGACGCTTTACAACAAGCTCAACCAGGTGAGCCAGTTGGAGCAGTCGGCATGAAGCCCCCCCTAGCAGGTTCTTAGTGTTGTTCCTCTCGGACGACATACCGAAGGGCCGCCATGATTTGCGCCATTGTTTCAGGTTTCAGCCGCCCGACCGCGCCGCGCGAAAGATCTAGCTCGGTTTTCTCAAGATAGCTGATTTCGTCTGCCTTTACGACGCAATCCTTATCAAGATTTCCGTCGCCGGCACGCAACAACACGCAGTATTTCAGCCGGGAACGTTTTTCAAGCTGCTGCGAGTAGCATGGCATCGCGACGACACGATGGCCCCGGTTGAGGTCGTCTCGCGAAACAATCACAACCGGGCGCTGCTTATCCTCGGAATCAGGCTTCAATAACTAAATTTGGCCGCGCTCCATTACCAAGGCTCTACTTGCATTGCCGCATTGCGTGATCGCTTCACCGCAGTCAACCATTCCTGACGTTGCAACCAGTCGCGCACACTCTCGCGGCATTCTCGAAACTCCGCTAGATTCGCCGACTTTCCTTCGCCGTTTGATTGGCCGTCGGCGAGCGCCTCGATCTGCTCAAAAGGTTGCAACCAAGCCACATAAAGGTTCGCGATTGCGGGCAGCACGCTGCTTTCATAAATTGCGTGAGCGATCAGCCCTTGGTAGACCGCTTTGCGTATCGTCTCTTCCGCACGGCGAAGCCAATGGTATGCCTCGATGCCATCTTCGATACGGCTCTTGCAGTCGTGACACTCATCCGTGTCCTCGGGCTGCGTTGCTTTGTCGGAATAGTCGCTGACGCGCTTCCGCGCGATGGCCAGTTCCAAGACTTCCATCGGGTGCCTCGTTGATCGGGTTCGTCACTTTGTCTATTATACGGCATGCGGGCGCGGGCGGAATATGGTCGCTCGCAGCCTTGTGGCCTTTCTCCTCATTGCCCAAAGAGGCTGATTCCATGATCCGCCGCCGTATTCTCTTGGCCGTCGTGACTGTGTTTTGTGTGTCTGCGAGTGCGCCTTATTGTGGGGTTAGCGGCGCGCCCAACCAACCCGCCGCGCAGCCCAGCGTGGCAGACTTGATCAAGGAGATCAGGCAGTTGCGCACGCGCGTTGTTGAGCTTGAAAAGCGCGTTGCCGAGTTAGAAATGGAGCAGACGGAACTGCACGCCGATCAGCGCGGTGTCCTGTTTGACGCTCAAGGCAAACCCGTCGGCATCTGGGGCGTCGATGGCGAATACGACTGACCAGGCGGCTGGGCCTTAATCAATCAGAGCAGGGCGGGCACTGCGCACCTCGCGGTGGCCATGCCCGCCCTGCTGCTCGCTCAGGCTTCTTGCCTGAAACAGTTCCTCGTCTCATCGTCAGGCGGGAAAGCCTGGCCTACGTGCGATTACGCCGCGTCGTCAGCGTCAGGCGGAAGCGGCATGGGCTTCTCGTCGCCGACGGGCGGCGGAACTTGCAACTGCTCGCTGTCGTCTTGCGACTCGATCGAACGGTCGCCTTGGGGCTGGATGTAGCGGTCGCCTTGCGAGGGGACCGACATGCCATCGCCCGAATCGTATCCGACCGCGCCGTCGAGGCCGCCCTCGCAGCAGGCGTCGACACAGCAGGGCGCCGAGCGGTGGTGACGGTGGAACAATCGGCAGCGGTGATGTCTGGCGGGGGCGCAGGCCTCGGGCGCCGCGCAGCCGCAGTTCGGGTCGATATACGGTCCGGCGCCACAACCCAACCGACGGCACCGGTGCCGGACTTTGACGTGTCCGCACGAGTCGCCGCCGCACTGGTTGCAATAGCCGTCCCAGTTGCTGTTCATCGCGCCGCCGTAGCCGCCGTAGCCGCCAAAGCCGCCGTGATGCCAGCCGTGATGCGCGCCGAAATACCGGCCGCCGCGGCCATAACCCCAACCGGAGTAACCCGCACCGTAGCCGCCATATCCGCCGTAGCCGCCAAAGCCGCCGAGCATCGGGCCGCCGTAGCCGCCCATGCCCATTCCCATGCCATAGCCCAACCCGCCGAAGCCCGGCTGATTGAGCATTTCGGCCGCGTCGGCCTGTCCGCCGGCGCACGCGCACCCTAAGATGGCTGCGGCCAGAATCGGTCTGCTGAACCGTTTCATCGTGAAGCTCCTTGCTTTCGTGATCGTGTTTGCGTGAGTTGGACGCCGCCTCGTTTGCGTTGAGTCGAGCGGTTCGCCACGCCCGCGGATCGTTCCGCGGCATGCGCCACCTACGTGGTGCTGTGGAAACATTGCTTCCTTTTGACCGCAAAGCAAACGCAATCGTTGAATTTTCACATCAAGATGGCGCCGGATTTAACGGTTCTTCTGGTTAGTGCCGACGGCGGATGGGACGCCGGGCGTTGTTTGGCGCTGGCCGCCAGCGGCATCGCGGTGGCGATCATCTTGCGCGCCTGCCGCCGGCTGCGGCACACCACCTTGCTCGCTCCCGGCGTTTGGGCCATTGCCTCGCTGGTGGCGGTGATGATCGGCGTGGCCGGAAGCGCGGCGGAAAACACCTCGGCGGCCGAGCACATTCATTACTTGGCGGCCGTCTCGACGTTGGCGCCGTTCGTCGCGTTGCTGGGCGCCAAGCGTCCGCAGAATCGTGCCTGGCAATGGATCGTGGCGGCGCTGCTGCTGCTCTTGGCGTTGCAGAGCCTGAAAGCGATCGTCATCGACCGCGGCGCGCCGCCGGCGTTGCACTCGGCGTGGCGCTGGTTGCTGGCCATACTGTTAGTCGCGGAATTGCTGAACTATTTGCCGACGACCAGCGCCCCGGCCGCAGGGCTGGTGCTTGCCGGGCAGGTGTTTCTGCTGGCCCAGCAACTGCCCGGCGCAGCGTGGTTGCCCGAACCGCGCGGAAGCTGGGGGCTGAGTTTGCTTTCGGCGGGCGTGCTGGCGGCCGCTGTGGTTTGGCAATTGCGACCGCGGTCGCTCGTGGCGCCGGCATCCAGCGACGACGCCGCAGCGTTGGACCGGGCCTGGCGTGGGTTCCGCGACGCGTATGGCGCGCTGTGGGCGCTGCGCGTCGCCGAGCGCATCAACACCACCAGCCGCCAACATGGCTGGCCGACACGGCTGCGCTGGCGCGGTTTTCAGTCATTCAAACCCGAGCGGCCAAACGCGGCTGAGGAGCAAGAATCCGCCGCGAAGCTATTCCGCGCAATGCTGACTCGCTTCCTCTCGACCTAAGTTACCATGCGAGATTCGCGCCGCCTCCCAAAGTCGCCGGTGGGGCCGCGCCAAGGGGGCGAAACTATGGGGGGGCGAGGGCGCCACAGGGGCGCCCGCGGTTTAAAAGGAGATGATTTA
>JAICLL010000086.1 GCA_025927475.1 Pirellulales bacterium | reverse complement strand
TGCGGGCCGCGCGCCTAAGTGACGACGACCGACTCCAGAATTGGATACAGACTCGCCCAATCTCTCCTTTTTCACCAAGGTGCCAAGAGGTTAGCTACCGGCTTGCCGCCTAAAAGCTTACAGACGTGTTCCTACGCCCCGGCTACCATCCCGCGGCGGGCAAAGTCCCTTCAAGTCATTTCTCCATGTCAACATAGGCATGGTATACTGATGGAGACCGCTTTTCTCATTCTGTCATTGCTGCCCCATGGGAACGTTATCTAAGCATACGATCCAGCAGTTGGCGTTGCTGCGAGCACTGAACCTATGGCGCGAGGGCGCCGACGGCCCGATGCATCTGCACCGTACGTTATGGGCGGCGGACGCGGCTTGCAAAGACAAGCGGTGGCGGCTGTTCGGCTTTAAGCAAGGGCGGCTTGGCCCGTACAGCAACGAGGTGGCGTCGGCCCTGAACGATCTTCAGAGTTCCGGCCGGATTGATACGATTTACGACGGGCCTTCGGTGCGGATTTGCGCCAAGCTGCCGCCGACGATGCGGCGGCAGATCGAGGTTTTTTTTGGAGACTATTTTCCCGAGTGGAACAAGGCAATGCGGCGCGCGTGCCGCAACGCGGCTCTGAGCAACGACATCTTGGCCTTACACGCCAGGGATGATGCTGCCCATAAAAAGAACGCTCGCAGTGAGCCGGTTTTTTCTTCGTTCCGGCCGTCGGAGATCGAGTTTGAGGGGCTCGAGGATGACGTCGCGGAGCAACTTTCCGACTTCGTCGATGCAACATTGCACAAGGCGCTGCGGCAGCGTGTCTTGTTGGCGGCTGACCGGCCACGCCAAAATGAGGATTGGCGCGGAATTTATTTTGACAAGGTCCGCGAAACGGCATGATCTCGGGTCGTGGCGTCTATCGACACACATCTCGTCCGCAGAGAGATCAAGGCAATCGCCGCCTCAAGCAAGGCCGTCAAAAAATTGCTTTACGACGCTCTTGAAAGACTTGAGGAGAATCCGTCTCAGTTTCCGGAATTGGACGACTGCCCGGAAGGATTCGCAACGCAGTACCCAAATGCGACGCTTAGAAAAGTCCGCATCGAACGCGATCCGCACAGCTACCGGCTCATTGTCGTCCACTGGATCTTAAAGGATGACGACCCGCCGGATGAGCACGTTGATATCATCTATGCCTTCCCGCGAAAACGCGGCTATCCAATCGACTGGAATTGGGTCGCTGAATTCATGGATGAAGCGACAGAGTAATGCAGGCGCGTTCTCAGCTATTTCAGCGTCCAGCGCTCATCAAAGAAATCGGCGGCCGTAATCTTGCCGGGCCACACGGCGTTGGGCGGTACGCTGACATCAACCACCGCCCAGTCGGGCAGCATGGGCACCTGCCGTGCGTTATTGAGATACGCATAATCGCGATAGGTAAAACCGCTGTTGAGCACGACATATCTCCGCGGATTCAACGGATTGGGATAGATCATCACCAGCGCATGATGATCGGCGTTAAAACGCTGCTCGCCCGCCGTGATGCCATCGGCCTTCCAGGCGATCGGCAACTTGTCGGCAATTCGCCCCAAGAGCTTGTTGCTCGACGGATCGCCCCACAACACCAGGTTTGCTGAGGCGATGTCGTCCTCGGTGATTTCATCATCGGCCTTCACGCGCGCTTGGCCGCGGAACTGCCGCCGCCAATGCTCGATCGCCCGTTCCAGTTCGCTTTCGGCCCATTTGCCGACCGCCGGATTTGCCGCTTCGCCGCTGGGCCGCACAAAGATAAAGCTGTCCATAAACGCATCGTCGATCGGGCCTTGCAGGCCGTGCTGTTTGCGAAGCTCCTTCGTCGGACGCGGGCCGGCGGTCCATTGCCCCTCGTCCCAGTGCAGTTGCGCATGCCACGAGCGATCGGACAAGGGTTGCGGCACAAACACTTCCTGCTCGTCAATGATCACCGACACCGGCTGATCGACGTCGAGCAAGCACCAGCCGGCGGGCAGGTCGAAGGTCAGGTCGGTGACGTTGTTCGTGGCCACCTCCACCGTCGAAGCGTCGGACATCACCGCTTCGACCGCCGCGCGCTGCCAATGCTCGGCGATGCCATCCATCGTCACCCAGCCCATGCGGTTGTACTTCAGCGTATAGGTGACCAGATGAACGGTCGAAGGAAACCGATCGCGGCCGGTTTCGGCCAGGCTATCGAGCAGGCGCTCGACGGTGGCCTGTGATTCGGGATGGTAACTGTGCTTTGTCTTAGGCCCGATCACGTGCCGCAGCTTGATGCCCGCCTCGGTCAACGCTTTCTCCATGATGTCGGCGGCTTGTTTTTGCGCATCGTCTTCGCCGCTGTAAGCCACGGTGGGGCAGTGGAACAAATTCGGCGCCCAGTCGGTGGCGTCGTAAAGATGATAGAGCTGCTTCTCAAACCAGGTTGGCTGGGGCTCTTCCTTCTGAAACTTTCTCAAAAACTCGCTGGTCTCGGCGAAACCGGCGCCAGGGTTGGCGGCAAACCAGCGATCGCTGTAATGCACGGCAAAATGCCAGCACGCCGCGCCGCCCATCGAAAAGCCGCGCACCGAAATCAAGTCGTCTTCGATGCGATAACGCTCGCGCACCGACTCGATCGCTTCGAGTACATCGACTTCGCCGGCAAACTTGAAGGCGTTGCAATAGCGCCCGTACGGATGCAGCACGAAGGTATCGCGCGGGGCGAACTGCCCGAGTTGCTTGCGGCGGTTTTGCAGAAAGTTCACTTCGCTGAGCGTTTCGCCCCGACCGTGAAACCACAGATCGAGGCGATGACGCATGCCGCCTTTGGCCTGATACGATTCGGGCACGACCAAGCCATAGGGCTGCACCGAGCCGTCGATGCGCGAGACATAGCCGCGCACCACCAGCCCGGTGGCCGTGGCCCAGGGCGCCCGGCCTTCGGCGAGCTCGGCGGCTCGCTGGCGGCCCTCTTCGAGCAGCTCGTCGGCGACAGCCAACTCCTTCTCGGCGAAGAACTCTTGATACTCCAAAGCGTCGCGCACGGCTTTGGAATAAATCTGCACGTCGGGCAGCAACGCCTGCGTGGCCCGGTCGTCGCGTTGACGAAGCTCTTCGATCTGCCGGTTGAGGTCTGCCAGCTTGGCTTCGAGCGCTTGCCGCTTTTCGGCAGGCACTTCAATGCCCAGCTTGGGGATGCGGCGTACTTGATCGGGCAGATTATCGCCCGGGCCATCGGCACGGAGTTGGGCGACCAGCGAGCTGAGAATGATGAGAACGGCAAGGAGGCGCATGATTGGCTTGATGGTGAAATTGGTCGAGGATCCAACTGGTACACAAGGTAATTTGCAAAGGGCGAGTAGGCTAGGGCCATCGCGCATCCGACGCAAATTACCACATCGGCCGAAATGGCCGTTTGTGCAGTTTTACGCTGAATTACGCCGCCAACGAAAACCGATTGAATCGGAAGAGTGAACTTACCTCACTGTTCGGAAAGGCACTGCCGTGCCACATTTGTCGATCGTCATTCCGGCGCTCGGCGCCTGGGAACCGCTCGAAGCGACCCTCGTCTCGGTGCTGGCCAATCGGCCCGCCGATGCCGAGATTGTCGTCGCCCTATCTGACGGATACGAAGATCCGTATGGACTGGAGGGCGAGGTGCGCTTCGTGCGGCTGCGGCCCGGCGCCACGGGTCTCGATGGTTGGAATCGCGGCATCGCGGCCTGCCAGGCGCCGGTCATTCACTTGCTGGCCTGCGGGGCGACGGTCGGCGAGGGTTGGTGCGACGCGGCCCTGTCGCACTTTGACGATCCCCGCGTCGCCGCCGTGGCGCCGCTGCTGACAAGCAGCGATGAGCGAACCGTCCACACGGCCGGCTGGCAATATTCGATGGGGGGCGCGGCGAGCCACTTTGCCGCGGGCCAGCCCATCGAGGCGATTGGCGATCCTGATGAACGCTGGATGGGGCCACACGGCGCGGCGGCGTTTTACCGGCGCTCGGCACTGGCGTCGGCCCCTGCGGCATTTGATTCATCGTTGGGCGAAGAACTGGCGCCGCTCGATCTGGCGCTGCGATTGCGTCGGGCCGGCTATCGAACCATCTTGGAGCCGCGCTGCCGCGTGGCGATGGTGGAATTGTTTCGTGGCGCATCATCCGCGTCGCAGGCAGAGAGGCTCTTTTGGCGCCATGCGGCCAGCGACGGCACTTGGCAGCCGGTGGTTGCCCATCTTGGCGCGGTGGCACTCGAATTTGCTGGTTCGCTGCCGCACCCGCGCTGCGTTTGGCAACTGGCACAACGGCTCGGGGGAATGATCACAGGGCGCAGCGCGATCTGTGCCGCCTATCGACTTGCCTCGTTTGGCGACTCGGCGGAGCCGGAATCGGCTTCCGCTAGCTCCCGTCGCCGTTTTCATCCGTGCCACGGTTCCGTGGCACGCGCTTCAACTCGCCGGGCGAATCGCGCCGAACAAGTCGCGGCATCGCACAAGGCGAAATAAAGCCCCCCCTGCCCGGTGGCTAGCGGAGCCGGCTCGGAAACCATGCCGAGAATCAGATCCGCACGGCGCCTGTCGCAACGATCGCGCGTGTTCCAGACCGTACCTATTCCGCGCTGCGACGGATGCCGTGGCACCCGGCCGCACGCTTCTCGCCGTCAAGACGAGATTGACAGACCGCTAGGAAGCCCCCTCCCCGGCTTGCTACAATACGGCGGTGTCACAAAACCGACTTATTCTGCTGATCATGGCCGCCGTGGTTGCTTGGGGCGGCTTTCTGGCTGTGGGCAACTATCTGGGCGGGCATAACTGGCGCGGGCCGGCCATGGTCATGGGATGCGTCTTCGCTTTCCTGGCCTTTTGGGCGCTGATGCTCGCCTCGCGCCGCCGACGCGGTTAACAACGCTTGCCGAAAGCATGAGAATCGCCGATGTCCTCACGATCGCCCTACGTGGGGCCACGCACGACCACGGCTGGCCCGGAGGCACCGATCCGAATGTGCAGTACAACACGCTGGTCGAGGTCGTCACCGACGAGGGGCTGACCGGGCTGGGAAGCTGTTACACCACGCGAGCCCTGGTCGAAGGCTCGCTGGAGCTTTTACGCCCCCACCTCATCGGCGAGACGGCGTTGGAAGCCGAGCGCGTGAGCGAAAAACTGCGGCAATCGATGTTCTGGCTGGGCCGCGGCGGCGCGGTCGAACACACGATCAGCGGCATCGACATCGCGCTCTGGGATCTGCTCGGCAAAGCCCTGGGACAGCCGGTCTCGCGGCTGTTGGGGGGCAATTACCGCGACCGCATCAAGCCCTATGCCTCGATGCTGTTCGAAGAGCCGGGCTTGCTGCGCGAGAAGCTTGCCGAGCAACTCGCACGCGGATTTCGCGCCATCAAGCTCGGCTGGCGGCCGTTCGGCCGCATCAACCGGCAGTACGACGAACTGCTGGTGCGCACGGCCCGCGACGCCGTGGGCGACGAAGTAGAGTTGATGGTCGACGCCGGCGGCAGCGAGCAATTCTGGCCGCACGGTGTAAGCTGGGCACGCGAGACTGCCAAGATGCTCGGCCAGTATGGAGTGACCTGGTTTGAAGAAGCGCTTCGGCCCGACGACAGGGAGGGTTTTCGTGAGCTAAGGCAAACGTCGCCGGTATTGATCGCTACCGGTGAAGTACTCACCCGCCGGCAAGCGTTCCAGCCGTTCATCGAGCGCCGCGCGGTCGATATCATTCAGCCCGACCTGACCAAGTGCGGTGGCTTGAGCGAGGGTCGGCGATTGGCGTGGCTGGCCAACGATCACGGAGTCTTGTTGGTGCCGCACGGTTGGAACACGGGCGTGGGCGTGGCGGCCGACCTGGCCCTGTCGGCGGCGATGCCGGTGGCCCGCTGGGTCGAGTATCAGACCGGCGTGCCGTACATCGAAGAGATCATCTCGCCGCGTTTTCAGCTCGACGCCGAGGGCATGCTGCGTGTGCCCACGGGGCCGGGCCTGGGAATCGAACTTAATCTCGATGCCGTCGAACGGTATTCACACGGCGGGTAAATGGATGATTAACGCGCCGAGGAGACGTTGATGGGCTGGTTGACGCCGCTCTATCTGGCTGGGCTGGCGGCACTTTCTCTGCCGCTGCTGCTACACCTGATTCGCCGCACGCCGCGCGGCCGGCAGGCGTTCAGCTCACTGATGTTCCTTTCGCCCTCGCCGCCCCGGCTTACCCGACGAAGTCGCGTCGATCATTGGCTGCTGCTGCTGTTACGATTGGCGGCGATCGCGCTACTGGCGCTGGCCTTTGCGCGGCCGTTTTTGCGCGAGTCGGCTTTGTTGCCGCTGAGCGATGTTCCCAGTCGGCGCGTCGCCCTGCTGGTGGATATCAGCGCCAGCATGCGGCGCGACGATCTTTGGCAGCAAGCGCTCAACGTTGCCGACGGGGTGCTGGGCGACCTCGGGCCGAACGATGACGTGGCGTTGTATGCGTTCGACGATCGCCTGCATATCCTGGTCGAGTTCGGAGCGGCGTCCGAGGCGCCGCCGGCAGCCAAACCCGATTTGGTGCGGTCGCGGCTGCACGAGCTTTCGCCCGCTTGGAGCGCGAGCGACCTGGGATCGGCCTTGGTGTCGGTGGCCGGCGAGCTGGAACGCAGCGATGACGCGTCGGCGCCGACGGCCGAGTCAGAATTGGTGCTCATCAGCGATTTGCAGCGCGGCTCGAAAACCGATGCGCTGCAAGCCTATGAGTGGCCGCGCGCGGTGCGCGTGCGGGTTCACTCGCTCTCGCCCGAAACGCCCGGCAACGCAGCGCTGCACGTGCTCGCCGACGAAGAGCGGGCCGGTGCCGGCGAGCCGCGCTTGCGTGTGAGCAATTCCGCCGATTCAAGCGCCGATCAATTCACGCTGCGCTGGGCCGGCGGCAAGGCCCAAGTTCCGCCGGGCGAAGCGACCGCGTTGTACGTACCGCCCGGTCAAAGCCGCGTGGTCCGGTTGCCGCGCCCCGAGGCGCAGCCGGCGACCGATCGTGTTGTCCTGGCGGGAGACGCTGCTGAGTTTGACAACGTGTATTGGGTTGCGCCAGCGCGGCAGCAGCAGGTGACGCTGGCTTACCTCGGCCGCGATGCCGCTGATGACCCACAGGGCCTGCAATACTATTTGCAGCTTGCGCTGGCCGACGATCGGTCGCGAACCGTCGAAATCGCCACGCCCAGCGAAGAGGAGCCGCTGATCGCGCCCGCCGGCAAAACGCCTCAGCTCATCGTCGTGGCACGACCCGTTGCCAGCGATCGCTGCGAGCAGCTCAGGCGGTACGTCGAGTCGGGCGGAACGCTGCTGGCCGTGCTCATCGACCGAGAAACCGTCGCCTCGCTGGGCGCGCTGTGGGACGACCTGGAGCTTGCCGGCGGAGCGGACGACAATGCCACCCCGGCGGCCAGCACAGCCCCGGGCGGAGATCCGTATCAATTGCTCGGTGAAATCGACTTCACGCATCCGCTGTTCGCGCTGTTCGCCGATCCGCGCTACGGGGACTTTACGAAGATTCATTTCTGGCGGTGGCAGGCGGTGACGTTGCGCGAACCGGCCACGACGCGAGCGGTCGCCCGGTTCGACAACGGCCACCCCGCGATGATGGAGCGCGCCATCGGCAACGGCCATGCGTTCATCTTCGCCAGCGGCTGGCGGCCCGACGACAGCCAATTGGCGCTGTCCAGCAAGTTTGTGCCGCTGATGCAGGCGATCATCGACCAGGCGTGCGGCCCGCCGCCGGCAAACACCGGCGTCATCGTGCATCAGCCGCTGGCGTTGCCGTCACCCCAGGCCGCGCAGCCGGCGGTGATCGAAACACCAAGTGGCAGCCGAATCGAGTTGGACGGCGGTGCAGAGAGCTTCGACGCAACCGATCTGCCGGGCATTTATCGGGTGCACGATCGTTCCGATGTTTTTCCGCTGGCGGTCAACATTGCCGCTGCCGAAAGCATGACCGAGCCGATGGACGTCGAGCAGTTGGAACAGTTAGGCGTGCTGTTAGGCGATCGGCTCACGCGCTCGCAGCGTGCCGAGCGTGTGCGGCAGCAACGCGATGTGGAACTCGAGAGCCGGCAAAAGGTTTGGCGTTGGTTGATCGCCGCCGCGCTGGCGGTGTTGATCGCTGAGACGTGGCTCGCTGGCCGGCGAATCCCGCATGGCGGGCTGTAAATGGTAAATCATGAACAACGAAAGCGCACTAGGTTCGGTGGCGGGACGCTGTAGAATGAGATAGCGAGGCGTGTGGCGCCCCTTTTTTTGGAATGCCCGATGAAAGAAATGATTGCGTGATCGATGACTATGCCGAGCGCGTGCGGCGACTGGCCGATCGGCTGGTCGAGGCCCAGCGGCCGATCCGCGTGCGCGAGGCGGTGAAATGGGACGACACGATCGAGCAGCAGGTGCTCTCCTCGGGTTTTAAGGAGCTTCCTGCCGTGGGGCCGGCATACTACGCCGCACGGCGGCCGCTGCCCTATGATGGGCAAAAAAAAATCGAAGAGTTCGCCCACCTGGAACAAGAGGTCGAAGGTTCGCTGGGCCGCGGCGATCCGCTAGGCGCGATGCTGGCCCGCAACTGCCGCGAATATCAAAATGTCGTGCGAATGCTGCTCGCCCGCGGCACGCCCGAGTTTTATCAATGGTCTCGCGAACTGTACGGCAGCCCCAAAGACCGTTTCGCGGGCGATGCCGCCACCATCCGCGACCTGGGCCTTTTGCTGCACGACATCCTCTCGGGCATCCCCGAAGGTGGGCTGGGCGTTTGCTATCCGAAGACGCTTTCCGCTGAGCAGGTGGTCGAGCGGCTCAATGAGCGGTTCGGCACGTACTTTCACGATCAGAAAGTTCACGCCCGGCTCGACGATGGCATTCTGTCTGACGCGGCGGCGGGCGCCGACTATGTGAAGATTCGCCGCGGGGGCATGTTTTCCGATCGCGACGTCGATTTGTTGGAAGTTCACGAGGGCTGGGTACACGTAGGCACCAGTCTCAATGGGGCGAGCCAGGCGGTGGCACGATGGCTGGCCAAAGGGCCGCCCTGCACCATGGCCATCCAAGAGGGGTTGGCGGTGATTCTGGAAATTGTCACGTTCAACGCCACGCCCGACCGGGCAAAGCGGCTGAACAACCGCATTCTGGCATGCGATCAGGCGGAAGATGGCGCCGACTTCCTTGAAATCTGCGAGTTTTACCGCGGCGAAGGCTATAGCGAGGCAGAGTGTTACCAACATGCGCAGCGTGTGTTCCGCGGCGGCATGGTGACGGGCGGGGCGCCGTTCACCAAAGACATCAGCTACTGCAAGGGGTTTGTGATGGTCTATAATTTCCTGCGAATTGCCATCCGCTTTGGCCGCCCCGAGCTGATTCCGCTGTTGTTCCTGGGCAAGCTGACGCTCGATGACATTCCGGTGCTCTGCCGGTTTCAAAAGCAGGGGCTGATCTGCTTGCCGCGTTATCTGCCGCCGCATTTCCGCGATCTGAACGGATTGGCCCTATGGATGGCGTATTCCAATTTTTTGAACCGGGTGAATTTAACGAGCGTGCAAGAATATTACCGCAGTCGGTTCGCGGAGTGAGGCGCGGCTGAGGTCTGCAGGGAACGGACTGACGGCGGAACGTTACCGGTTTTGTTTGTCAAAACCGATGGAATTGCCGATCAACCGCTGCCGTACTTCGTCGGCCGTAGTGAGCTCAACTCCGGCGGCTTGCAGATCTTCAATCGTGAGGGCCATGCCGCCGGGCGCCGCGCTGATGGCGCGGGTGGCGTCGATGATGACATGCGTCTTAAAACCCTCGCGCACCGCGTCGACGGCCGTGGCCCGGACGCAATACTCCAGCGCCAGGCCACCTACATAGACTTCCTTGACACCGCGCTGATGCAGATAAGCGCTCAAGCCCGTGCCGCGGCGGCCCTCGTCGAAAAACCCACTGTAGCTGTCGAATTGGCGATCGCTGCCCTTGCGAACGAGATGCTCGATGCGTGCGACATCAAGCCCAGCCGCCAACGCCGCGCCAGGCGTGCCGGCGACGCAGTGGACCGGCCAACGAGCATGCCGGCCATCGCCCGCTTCGATCACGTCGTCCACCTGGTTGTCTCCTTGCGCCGCCGCGAAGCTCACATGATCGGGCGAATGCCAGTCTTGTGTGGCCACCACCAGATCGAAGCAGGGCTGCAGGGCATTGATGATGGGAATCACCGCATCGCCATCCGGGACCGGCAGGGCCCCGCCGGGCAAAAAGTCGTTCTGCACATCGACCACAATCAGGGCGTTCATTCGCGGTGTCCCCGGGCCTTCAAGATGAGTTGCCGTTTGAGTTGCTGCAGGCGCCGCTCGAGGCCCACAGGGTAGCGATGCGGGTTTGCGAACCGCTTGACGCTGGCGGCGAATCGCTGGAGTTCACTCGCCGCGTGCTCGCGCGCCATAGCCGCCGCGGGAGGCCGATCGACCAACTGCCCGCCGCGAAACACGGGCCGGAGTAGCTCGCGCGATGCGGCGTCCGCGGGCACGGCAATGCGCCGCGTGTCGTCGAGCGGATCGACCAAAATCGGTTGATCGCCCGGTCCCAGATCAAGATCGTGAATCAGGTCGCCGACGTACTGTCCCGCCTGTTCAAACCGTCGCACTTGCAAACGTCCGGGCGTCGAAATCTTCAGCGGCTGTTCCGACAGTTTGATGCACGGTCGCCAGGAACCATCAGGTTCTTGAAGCGCCGTGAGTTTGTAAACCACGCCCAGCGCCGGTTGATCATAGGCGGTGACCAGTCGCGTGCCCACGCCCCACAGGCAAATGGTGGCCCCTTGCTCCTTCAGATTGGCAATCAGATGCTCGTCGAGCTCGTTGCTGGCCGTGATCGCCGCATTGGGAAAACCGGCCTCATCGAGCATTTTCCGGGCTTCGATGCTCAGATAGGCCAAGTCGCCCGAATCGAGCCGAATGCCCAGCAACTCGTGCCCTTGCGAGCGCAGCCAATGGCCCACTTCGATGGCGTGCCGCACGCCCGACAGCGTGTCGTAGGTGTCGACCAGAAACACGCAGTTGTTGGGCATCGCTCGGGCATATTCTTCGAACGCCTGGCGCTCGTCCCCGAACGACATGATCCAACTATGGGCGTGCGTGCCGCGGACGGGAATATCGAACACGCGTCCCGCCAGCAGGTTCGAAGTGGCCGCGCAGCCGCCGATATATGCCGCCCGGCTGGCGGCCAGCGCACCATCGATACCCTGGGCGCGCCGCAATCCAAACTCCAGCACGGCATCGCCTCGTGCCGCCAGGCAGATGCGGGCGGCTTTCGTGGCTACCAGCGAGGGAAAACCGGTGAACGTCAAGAGGGCCGATTCGATCAGTTGGGCTTGCAACAGGGGGCCTTGCACGCGAATCAGCGGCTCGTGCGGAAAGACGACGTCGCCCTCGCGCACGGCATCGACATCGCAGCGAAAGGCAAGCTGGCCCAGGTAATCGAGAAACGCCGGTTCGAAGAGCGGACGCTCGTCAACGCCGCGCAACCCGGCCAGATAGTGGAGATCGTCGGCGTCGAACCGCAGGTGAGCCAGATAATCAATCGCACACGCCATTCCGCAGGCGATCGTAAAGCCGCCCTGAAACGGAGGGCGGCGAAACGTGAGCTGGAACACCGCCGGGCGATCGGCGGCGCCCGACTTCCAATAGCCGTAGGCCATCGTGACCTGATACAGATCGGTCAGCAACGCCAGCGACGGGCGATACAAGTGGTGGAGATCGGACGGTGGCATCAAGGCGGATCTGTTGAATTGT
Source organism: Pirellulales bacterium (assembly GCA_025927475.1). Classification (GTDB taxonomy): domain Bacteria; phylum Planctomycetota; class Planctomycetia; order Pirellulales; family JAICIG01; genus JAICLL01. The sequence goes on along the minus strand of JAICLL010000086.1, from coordinate 13,784 downwards.
TCCGTCGCATGAACACTACCACGCGCCCATATCTTTCACCCTCTAAGCATTGTAGCGTCGGGTGCGCAATGTCATCGTCCGGCCCCAATTTGCTCCACCATTGCCCGTCATCGCCAAGCCGCGCGGCATGTTGATATATGACACCGTCATCTGTTGCATAGATTGCCAGTTTACCGAAACCGGCTTCATGCCTTTCATCAGCGCAAATTTCGAATCCATAGTGCTTGTAAACTTCGATGAGGTTCGTAACTGTATCCTCTAAGCCCACATGCGGCGGCCAAACCCCGGCAGGATCCCACCATTCATCATCGACGCCCGCTGCGAATGCGATGCAGTTGTACCGCGCCGTTGGTTTACTTTTCAGTTCATAGCTTGTCAAATGCGGAAACAGCGATTCGTCGATCATCGGTAGCCCTTTTCGTGAGCCCATTTCACCCACGCGGCTGTCGTTTGATCGAGCCTGCCCCGCGCTGTGTGAGGAACCGGGTCTTCGCCGCTGATTGCGGTCATCGCCCAAGACCAATGGTCGGGCTCGCGTTCCATTTCTCGAAGGATGAGTGGTATCGCCGGTTCGCCCATGCCGATGATCCGCTGATACGCGGAATTCATGACTAGGTCTTTGATCTTAGGGCTGTGTCCCCGAGTGCGGCGCCATTCTGAAACAAGCTCGGCGAAGCGCTGTTGAACTTCCGAGGAGGCGCTACGAGAACTGGGCCAGCCATTGACTTTTGCCATCAAGTCGTCGCATCTCTGTTCAAGAAGCTCGAATCGCTCTTCAATCTTGGCAATACGATCTGCTACTTCTGGCTCGCTCATCTCCGTCCTCCACTTATCATGAACACCTCGAATGCGGCGCATTACTTTAGAATAGCCCCTGGCGGCTGATGCGACAATTTGTGCCGGCAGCGCAGGCTCGTAACCGGCGTACGATGCGCGGGAAGCCGCCATTCTGGACAGGCCCATCGCTGGCAAATTGGCCGATGGCAGAGGCTGGCGCAGCGTATAGGCGATGCGCTGGTGGGCCGTCGCCGGGGCATCGCTTAAGCACTGCCCCAGCCACCCTCGGCCGTCAGCGGACCTTGGCGGGGGCGATTTTATGACGCGCCTGGCGAATGGCCTCTTCCAACGCTTCGTCGGCCGGCGCCGCGGCCGCGTCTGCCTGATCGAGCACGGGGCGGGCCACACGGTGCCGCACCAACACCTCGGGCGTCACACCGATGCCGCTAAAGGGTTTGCCCTTGGGCGAGTAGAACTTGGCCGTCGTCAGCCGCAACCCGGAGTTGGCCAAATTGAGCGGAAAAATGCCCTGGACCGAACCCTTGCCATAGCTGCGCGAACCGACAATCACGCCGCGTCCGAAGTCGCGGATGGCGCCGGCGAAGATTTCGCTGGCGCTGGCGCTGTCGCCGTCGATCAGCACGACCAGCGGCACCCGCCAGGTGCCCGCCTCGCGGGCCGAGTACACATAGTCTTCCGCCCGGTTGCGTCCGTGCGTCGAGACAATCGTGCCGCGGTCGACAAACTTATCGACCACTTCGACGGCGGTGGTCAGCAGGCCGCCGGGGTTTTTGCGCAGGTCGATAATCAAGGCCCGCATGCCCTGGCGATGCAGCTTCCACAGCGCCGTGTCGAGATCGCGCGAGGTGGTCTTCTGGAAGCAGGTAAGCTTGAGATAGGCCACGCCGAAGGCGCTATCGACGATTGCGGCGTCCTCGATACTGGGCACTTCGACGTGTTCGCGCCGCACGCGAACCTGCCGCGGCGCTTGCCCCGCCGTAACCGCCGTGACGGTCACATAGGAGCCTTCTTGCCCCTGCAACAGATTGGCCGCCTGATCGGTCGACAGTTCGCTGGTCGAGCGGCCGTCGACCGCCACAATGCGGTCGTTGGCGGCGATGCCCGCCCGCTGGGCCGGGCTGCCGGGAATGACTTTCACAATCAACAGCGCCCCGTTGTCCGACTTCAACTCGACGCCCAGCCCGACAAAGTTGCCTTCAATTTGCGAATAGACTTCGTTGAGCTGAGAGGCCGTGAGGAAGGCCGAATACGGATCGAGCGCGTTGGCCGCTCCACAGATGAATTCATGAATGGTGGCCGACTCGGCCAGCCCCAACTCGGCGCGGCAGAGACGCGCCGCCCGGCCGGCCACTTCGACGGCCGCGTGGCGATTGTCAATCTTCTGGGCGCCGACGCGTGACCGCAAATCGTGGCGGAAGCGCTCGACGCGGGCCTTCGGCGCCTGCGGCAGGTTGGCTTCGAGAAACAGCGGATCGGCTAGCGCGACCTCCAACTCGGTGATGCCCGAGTCGGCCAAGCGGCGCCAGTTGGGGTTGTCGACATAATGCCGCTGAACTTGCTGCAAAACTTCGGAATACAGATCGATCGCCTGCCGCGCATCCATGGTGCGGACGGTTTCGCGGAAGCTGCGGTCGCTGTAGCGCCGGCCCAGGTCGTAGTGAATGCGGCTCAGATAGAGCCGCTGCTCGAAATGCGGCGCCGTGGGATGCAGCCGCAGAGCGTCTTCGTAGAGCGTGAGAGCTTCGCCCCAGCGGCGTTCGCCTTCCAACCGCCGCCCGCGGTCGAGCAACTCGGCGATCTCGGTTTCGTCTTCGGCTGGCGCGGCGCCAGACCGGGCCGAGGCGTCGGGCGTGGCCGGAGTAGAAACGGCGGTCTGCCGCGAAGGCGAAGCGGTTTGCGCCCGCACGCCGACCGGCAACAACAGCAACAGGCCCAGGCCAGAAGCCCAAACCAGGCTAAAAGCCCGAACCAGACCAGAAGTCCTCAGGCCGAACGAGACCCTATGTGCCATGATGTCTCTCTTGAGTGGGTGGCAGCATTACCAACCGAGACGTTGTCTCTTAGGGTCGACCCCGGCGAGAGGCGCCGCCCGCGGCAAATCGTCGATTGCCGCGCGACAGAAACCGTGTCTTACGGCCAGGTTGGTCCGTCATGTACGCTTTGGCCGAAAATGGGTCCAGCAATTCGGCTAAGAGAGTATAGGTCACAATTCGCCCGTGGTCAAAAGGGTGGCAAAAAAAGATCATACGCGGGCGGTGCGTTCGTCGCCGTTGGCACAGGCCGACCGCCGGGCTGGGCGCCAACGATGCTTTGTGCCGGCGGTAACGGCCGACGCAATTACGCAGGGCAGATCGCAGGAGGATTCCGGAGACGGCGAGACGCAACGATTGGTACTTGAACTTACGCCGGTGAGCCGGCGAAGGTTCGTGGGAAGTCGCCGCGGGGGAGCCAAAATGAGAACTAGCGGCGAGCGGCCAGCCCGACGTGGCATGGACGGCCCAGGAAAGCTCTGGGAACGGACTCCATGCCGTTCCGTGAGGGGTGGCGCGACGTCGATTCGAGCATTGGCCTCACAAAGCGTAGAGCGCCCGCACGGCCTCGGCAGGGTCGCCCCGACGGCAAGCATCGACCGCTTGCCGCAGCGCCACGACATGACTGGCCCGAAATGGCACCGCCGCGCCGGCGGGCGGAGGCTCGGGTGCCAGACGGCCAACCATGGCTCGGACCAGCGCATCCAGGCCGTCAGGAGTTAGCGCGCTGGCGGAAATGCCGGCCGGGCGATCGCCGCAGCGCGGCAGATCGGCCTTGCTATGAACCACCAATGCGTCGGGCCAGCGCTGGCAAAGCCGCTGCTCTTCGCTGGTCCAGGGCCGGCTGGCGTCAAACACCAGCACTTGCACCTGGGCCGCCGTTAATTGCTGCTCGGCCAAGGCAATGCCGGCGGATTCCAGAGCATCTCCGCTGGCACGCAGGCCCGCGGTATCGGCCAACTCGACCGGCCAGCCATCGAAGGCCGCGCCGGCGGTCACCACATCGCGCGTGGTGCCCGGCTGATCGTGAACGATCGACCGCTGATAGCCAAGCAAGGCATTAATGAGGCTGCTCTTGCCGGCGTTGGGTCTGCCGGCCAAAACCACGCGAAACGGTTCCACCAGGTGCGACCCCAGCCGCGCTCGATCAATGAGCACTTCGATCCGATGAAGGGCCGGGGCGAGGAGCGGCGGGCTGAGCTTGTAGGGTGGGCCGAGCGCAGCGAGTCCCACCTTTTGTGGAATCGAGCGTTGCGGCATCGCGCCAGCCGCGACGGTGGGACTCGCAAGCTCGTCCCACCCTACGGCCACGGCAAGCATCCGAGCGAGGCCGGTGATTTCGTCGTCCAGCGCGCCCTGGTATTGATCGAGCAGAATCGCTGCCGCCCGCAGAGTCGTGGCACGGGCGAGGTCTTCCAAGGCATCGGCCCGCACCGGGCTGAGTGCCTGCCGCCGGCTCCAATCTTGCCAACGGGCCGGCTGGCAACCAGCGGACACGAGGGCGTCAACGATCGCGCCAACCGCGGCGTTTCCGCCGTGGCAATGAATTTCGATTTGATCCTCCGCGCGGCGGCAAACGACCAATTCTTCGCCCGGCGCATCGCCCCAGCGCCCGAAGACGATGCGGCCCAATGCGGCTGCTCCAAAAGGCTGGCCGCTGGCCGGGCGAAACAGTCGGCCCACGATTTCGGCGGCGCGGTCACCCGCCAGCAGCACCGTGGCCACGGCCCCACGCCCTGGCGGCGTAAGAACGCTGGCAACCGTCGGCGGCGACGATGTCGTGCGCGGGGCGCGGTCTCTTTCGTTCGGCACGTCAGAAAAGAGCACTCTGCTCAAGCAATGATGATGGTGATGAACACAAACATGCAAACAAAAACAGACCAAATACGCATGATGTTGGACGACGCCCCGCCGCGTTAGCGAAGGATGGTGCAATCTGGGAGGGCGTCTTGCAGGCGTTTTGCGCCGTCGTCAGTAATTTCAGTCCCTCGAACAACCAGGCTCTCTAGTTGCATCAAGCCGGCAAAATGAGGAATATCGGAGTCGTCGATCTGATTTCCCATCAACCAGAGAATCCGCAGAGACGCCAAGCCGTTCAGATTTTCGAGCCCGGCGCCGCCGACCTTCGAACCGCTCAGCGTGAGATAGTGCAACCGCTGCAAATCTTTGAAATGAGCCAGACCTTCGCCGGTGATTTGCGTGTTCGACAGTTCGAGTTCCCCAAGATTGACCATCCCTGCGAGGTTGGCTAGTCCGTCGTTGCTGATCTGAGTGCCAGAAAGTTCGAGCCGCTTCAGCTTTGCGAGCTGTTTGAGATGCGCCAACCCTTGATCTCCGATACGGGTGTGCGCCAGGTAAAGAAACTCGAGATCCTTCGCTTCGCGCAGCCACCTGAGGCCAGCGTCCGTGACCCTGGATTCTTGCAAGTTCAAAACCCGCAACCGCGGCAGTTTGCCGACGTGCTCTAGCGCCTCGTCAGCGGATCGAGCGCTGTTCAACATGACTTGCCATCCGCGCCGCTCGCCATCCTCGATGGATGGATTCACGACGCCGCCTAGCCGCTCAATTTGCGAGACCGCCGCATCCTCTGCAGATTTCGGCGCACAGCCGAAAACCAGCGCGAGCAGAATGCCGGCGGCATAACCATTCGCCTTCAGACGGCGCGATGCAGACGATTGATCCATTAGGATTATGATAGCAGGAGAAGACGCCACCGGTACTTCTTCGCACGACGCTGGATTCCTTGACTCCTGATCTCCGACCGCTGACTCCCGGCCCTGGCATGCCCCTGTTGCTTTTTGTATTGGTCTGGGCGCTCAGTTGCATCGGAGCGTCGTACCCGAAAGAACTTGTTCTGCAACATGTGCCGACGGCCCTCGTGGTGGCGGGCATATTCATCGCGCGGCGGCGAGGCTGGCTCAGCCCGTCGAGCGTGGCTCTGGTGCTGTTGTTCATGACGCTTCACGTGATCGGCGCCCGATATTTGTACTCCTATGTGCCGTACGATGACTGGTCGTATTGGCTATGGGGGCGAAGCGTGTCGAGCTGCTTTGGCTTCACGCGCAATCACTACGACCGTTTGGTTCATTTTGCGTACGGCCTGTTGCTGGTCTATCCCGCTTGCGAATTCTCGAGGCGTCAGTGGAAGGTCACCGGGCGAACGGGCGGATGGCTGGCCCTCCAGTTCATCCTGGCCAGCAGCGCGTTGTATGAGGTGGGCGAATGGGCGCTGGCCATAACGCTGGCGCCAGAGTGGGCCGAGCACTACAACGGCCAGCAAGGCGACATGTGGGACGCGCAAAAAGACATGGCGCTGGCGGCGGTGGGCGCGGTAGTTGGTTTGGCGATCCAGCGGCTCGCTGAACGGCGGTGGCAGCGGGAATGGCGCGCGTCGTAATGTCGATCGAGAATGAATCAAGCCGCACAAAATCCGCGAACTCGCCGACAAGATCGCCCAAGAGGAGGAACCAAAGGACGCCAGTTCGCCGCACCCCGCCAACGGCCAGGAAGCCTACGTCCCAATCGGAATGGCCTCTGTAGGGAACGGACTCCGTGAGGGGCGGCGCGACGTCGCGTGCGCCCTTCGGCCGATTGCATCGCCGTGGATGGATGACGTCGATGCGCGGTTCGCGGAACGGCACGGACTCCGTTCCCTACAGAGCCCGAAAGCGACAACTACCGGAACTGTTCATTAAAACCGAACAGAGATTGCCCCGCCTCCCCCTCCCTTGTCACCCCATCTCGGCCATCGCCTCGTCGGGGATATTAAAATTCGCCGAGACGCTCTGCACGTCGTCGTGGTCGTCGAGCCGCTCCATCAACTTCAAGACGTTGCGGCCGGTTTCCGCATCTAAATCGACGGTGCTGGTGGGAATGCGCGAAATCTGATTCGACTCGGGCTTCAGCCCGCGCTGCGAAAGGGCGTCAGAAACTTGCTGAAACACGCTCGGATCGCAGGTCACCTCGAAGCCGTCGGCGGTGCGCTTGACGTCGTCGGCGCCCGCTTCGAGCGCCAACTCTACCAGCGCGTCCTCTTCCACTTGCGCAGAGGGAATGAGAAACATGCCTTTTCGCTCGAACATCCAGGCCACGCAGCCCGATGCGCCGAGCTTTCCGCCCGACAGCTCGAAGAGCTTGCGGACTTCGCTGGCCGTTCGGTTGCGATTGTCGGTGAGGATCTCGCAGAGCACGGCCACGCCACCGGGTCCGTAGCCTTCATAAAGGGCTTCCTCGAGGTTGCCGCCTTCGAGTTCGCCGGTGCCGCGCTTGATCGCCCGAGTGATGTTGTCTTTGGGCATGCTGACAGCCCGGGCGGCGTCAATCGCGTAGCGCAAGCGAAGATTGGCGTCGGGATCGCCGCCGCCCATCTTGGCGGCCACGATGATCGCTTTGGAGAGCTTGCTCCACATTTTGCCGCGTTTGGCGTCGACCAACGATTTTTTGCGGGCGATGTTTGCCCAGTGGGAATGTCCTGCCATGGTTGTTCAGCGTTATGGGAGGGGAGCTACTTGGCCGACAATTTATTCTTCACCGCTTTGATTTTCTCGGCATCGGGCTCTTTTTCAAACGCGGCCAGGGCTTTTTGCCAGGCATCGCGGGCCTTGTCGGTTTGGCCGGCGGCCTGCGCCGCGTCGCCTAGATGTTCGAGCATCACGCCGTCGGGCTTGGCGCCCGCCACGGCTTTTTCCAATTCCGCCACCGCTTCGTCATGGCGGCCCAGCCGATGATAAATCCAACCCAGGCTATCCCGATAGGCGGTGTTGTCAGGTTCCGCTTTGACGGCGTGCTCGATCATCGCCAAAGCCATGTGCAGATGTTTGCCTTCATCGGCCCAGAGATAACCCAGATCGTTCTGAGCGCCAACGTCTTCCGGAAACTCGTCGAGCACCTGCTCAAGCCATTCTTCGCTGGTGGCCAGTTCATGCTGCTGCACGGCCACGCCCGACAGCAGCATCCGCGCGGCGTGAAGAACCAGCCGGCCGGCATCCGACGGTTCGCGTTCATCAAACCGGTCGATCAGTTCGCGCGCCGCCTCGGCGGCCTCGTCGTGCCGCTTGGCGACGTAGAGCACCAAGGCCACTTGATAGGCCAATTGAATATTCTCGCGGTTCAAGCTCTGCGCATGCCGGGCGGCGTCGAGGGCATCGTCGTTGCGGTCAGCGGCCAGCAACGCCCGCGACCAATAATAGTGCAACGTCGGATCGTCGTTCGTCGCCGCGCGTTCGTCGATGGCCCGCCGCAAGACGTCGGCGGCCTCGGCGTTTTGCTCTTTGGACAACAAGCCGAGCGCCCAGAACAGATAGATCATCTTGGCGTCTTCTCGCTTGACCTTCAGCGCCCAATCAAAGAACTCCTCGGCCGCATCGTATCGCTGGGCTTCAAGCGCCAGCAGGGCGGTCGCCAGCCGCGGGCCATAGCCCAGGCTGTCGGGATCGGCGCCGTGCAACTGCCGGGCTTTTTCGACGAGGGCGGTTACCAGATCGGCATCGTCGGCCAGCGATTTGATTTCGTCTCCCAGTTGGGCCAGGCTGCCCGACGCCCCGGCCAGTTCGCCGAGCAGCATCAAGAGCGGTTGCGTCTGTTTCAGGCGATGCAGGCAATCGGCCAGCCCGCGAGAGGCGGCAGCCGACAAGCCGCGATCTTCGCCGCGGGCCGGCGCGTGGGTCAAAACTTCACGATACAGCGGCGAGGCCATTTCCCAGTGCTGCGCCTCACGATATTGATCGGCTAAAAACAACGTGACCAAGGCATTACGGGGATCACGCTGGTGCAAGGCGGCCAACCGCTCGACGAGCTCGGTCGATCGCTGCAAATCGGCCAGCACCTTGGAGAGCAGCTCGTAGGGTGCCGTGCCCTGATCGGCTTGTTTCGACTCGAAAAACTTTTCGAGCAACGCCAACGCCTCCTCGGGATGATGGCGAGCGTGCTCGACGCGGGCCAGGCGAAATGCGTGGGCCGGCTCATCGGGCGCGTACTGAGCGGCTTTTTCCAGCGCGGCCGCTGCCTCGTCGTAGCGATCGGCAGACAGGAACGCCTCGGCAAACAAGTTGTAAATGCGGGCCGCATCGCCGCGGTTCTTTGGGCCGGCGCCCAGACTCTGGCGCTTCCATTCGGCCAAGCCCTCGTAGTCGTCGGGATGCTCCAGGGCTTCCATGACCTTGGCCAGCGCCGCGGCCGATTCGGGAAAATCGCCCGAAATAAACGCCATCCGCCCGACGTCGAAGCACGTGACGATGTATCCGGCAGAGTGCTCGTCGTCCTGGGCGGCTCTGGCTCGGCGATAGAGACACAGCGCCTCGGCATAGTGCTGCGATTCCTCGAACAGCTTGCCCATATCTTTCCATTCGCGGGCATCGGCGGCGTCCCAACCGGCGTCGCCCACGTAACGGGCGGCTTCGCTGAAGCGGCCTTGCCGCAATGCCAGCAACACGGCCTCGCGGCGGGCCGGCTGCGACCGCGGATCGTAACGGACGGCGCGCTGATACAACCGCAGCGCGCGATGCCAGTGCTCCTCCCGCTCCTGAACCCGTGCGGCGGCGAATAAGCTGACCGCCTCAAGACGGTTTTCGTCGTCTTCGGTGCGCGGGTGCAATGGCACGAAGCGCTGGGGCGCGTCTTCGGCGTCAAAGCTTGACGCGGCAGCTTTGGACGCTACGGCTTCCGCGGCGGAAACCAGCGGCAGCAGAACGAACCAGCCCAGCAGGGCCGTCAGCCCAACCAAGGCCGTCTTTCGCTCCGCGAAGCAGCGCAGGCTCAGAATTCCGTGCATCATGATCTTGCAAAGGTCGCTTTTAGCGGGGCTTGCGTTTGGCGAGGCCGGCCGCGGCCGACTTTTTCTTTTCGCCCGACTTGCGGTCGCTGGGTTCTTTGGCGGCGCCGTCGCGTCCCTTTTTGCCCGGTTCGGTTTTCTTGGAGGTCGGCGCTGTCTTGGCTTTCGCTGTGGCCTTGGCCGGTTCGCTGGGCTTACCCGGCTTGGCGCCCTTCTCGCCAGCGACGGGTTTGGCCGCGGATTTCTCGGCGGCCTCCTTGGGCTTTTCGGCTTCGGCGGGCTTGGCCGTCTTGGTCGGTCGTTTGGGCAGATGTTCTTTGGCCTCGGGCGCGATCTCTAGCAAGATTTTGTGCAAGGCTGGTGAGTACGGCCCCGAGAACATGTCGGCCCCCAGTTGATGTGCCAGCGAACCAAACTCGACGCCCTTGTTCTTCGCAATGGCACGCTCGAGTCCCGGCACTGAATGCGACGCCTTGTCCTGGGGCGTGGCCAGACTAAGCACCGCGAAGACTTCGAGCAGTCCCTGATCAAGCGGAATCGAATGCCCGCCCAGCGAGGCCTGCGTCACATAGGCCACGGCGAAGGGCGTTACTCCCTCATATTTGGCCAGCTTCTGTTGAGCCTGGCCGAGGTTTTGCTTTTTCAGACCTTCCAGCTCGAAGGTATAGCTTGCCTCAAACACGCTTTGCAAGGTGCGTTTCAGCCGGGCAGCGGCGGCCTGCGGATCGGGCAGAGCGTGCATGACTTCGGCCAGCTCTTTGACCGTGCTCACGCGCACTTCATTCCAATCGAAAAACGTGGTCGAGACCGCCGCGTAAGCCTTGTCGGCCGCTTCGTAATGCGCGTTCTCTAAACAGCAGGCATAGAGCAATTGTTCGAGGACCGGACGCTCGGGCGTCGGCACCGGGGTGTAGTGCTTCTTAAGCACCTTGTGCATCTTGGTGAGGAGTGCCGAACGGTTGGGGGCTGCCATGGAGGGTTCAGGGTTCAGGGTTCAGAATGTCGGGCGGTGGTTGGGGCAGAGGCTTGCCGATGCCCCGGCTTGCGATTTTGGCTTTTGGATTTTCGATTTGGACCGGCTTTGCCCCAGAATGACTGCGCGATAGACCGACGTGCTGGACAGCGACCATCTACAACGAGGCGTCATCGCTCTGGTCATCGTCTTCTTCCGTCTGGTCGGCGGAAGCTTCGGCGGTTTTCGGCAAAACGCGATCAAGGATTTCGGCGATTTGGATTGATTTCTTTACCCCCAGATCGAGCACAAACTCAAGCCGGGGAGTGTAACGCGTATCGATGCGCTTGGCTACCTTTGATTGTAGATAGCCCGCCGCGCTTTTCAGGCCCGACAGGCTCAGCCGCTGTTTGGTCTCGTCGCCCATTACCGACACGTGGACCTTGGCCTGCCGCATGTCGGGGGTCATCTCGACAAACGTCACGGTCACGTCTTGCACGCGCGGGTCTTTCAGGTCGGTCAAGATGGCCATGCTGACGACCTCGCGGACGGCTTGGGCTGCTTTTTGAACGCGATGCGATGGCATTATAACGTCCGGGCGACCTCTTCGACGCGGTAGCACTCCAGCACGTCGCCCTCTTTGAGGTCATTGAAACCGCGCAACTTCATGCCGCACTCCATTCCCTCGCGTACTTCGCGAGCGTCGTCCTTCTCGCGCTTGAGCGATTCGAGCGGATACTCGCCGATCACGCGGTTGTCGCGAATAACGCGAATTCGCGAGTTGCGTTCAATCGTGCCCGCCAAGACGCGGCAGCCGGCAATGGTTCCCAGCCGGCTGATGAGATAGGTGCGTTGCACCAGGGCGCGGCCCAAATCGACGTCGCGCTGCTCGGGCTTGAGCATCCCTTCGAGCGCCTTTTTAATGTCGTCGGTCACCTGGTAGATGATGTCGTAGCGGCGGATTTGCACGCCGCGTTGATCGGCCAGCAGCCGCGCGCCCTCGTCGGGCACCACGTTGAAGCCGATGATCACGGCGTCCGACGCGTCGGCCAGGTGCACGTCGGCCTCGGTGATGCCGCCCACCATCTTTTGCAGCACTTTGAGCTGCACCTCGGGATGCTCGAGCTTGCTGAACTCTTTCAGGATCGCTTCGATCGAACCTTGCACGTCGGCACGCAGAATGATGTTCAACAGTTGCGGCTCGCCGCCGCCCAGCCGCTCGTGCAGGTTTTCGAGCGTGACGTGCGCGGCCTGGCCCGATAGCGCGATGCGGCGCGTCTGATTGATGCGCTTTTCGGCGATGTCGCGGGCATCGCTGATCTCTTCCAAGACAAAGAAGTGCTCGCCCGCCGCGGGGGCCTGGTCGAGTCCCGTCAGGTTCACCGGGGTCGAGGGCGGAGCGGCCGCATGATGCACCGAAGGCCGCAGCGTGTCGTACATCGCCTTGACGCGGCCATAAGCCGAACCACACACGACCACGTCGCCCACCTTCAGCGTGCCGTTTTGCACCAGGAACTTGGCTACCACGCCGCGCTCGCCCTGCACCTCGGATTCCAGGCACGTGCCATAGGCGCGGCGGTGCGGGTTGGCCTTGTACTCGTGCAGCTCGGCAATCGTGAGCAACGTTTCGAGCAGGTCTTCCATGCCTTGGCCGGTCAGCGCGCTGCACTTGATCACTTCGGTGTTGCCGCCCCATTCAGCCGGCAGCAACTCGTTGGCCGCCAGTTGCTGCATGATCCGATCGATGTTGGTGCCGGGAAGATCGATCTTGTTGAGCGCCACCACAATCGGCACCCCGGCGGCCCGGGCGTGGCTAATGGCCTCTTCGGTTTGCGGCATGACGCCGTCGTCGGCGGCCACCACCAGCACCGCAATGTCGGTAACGTTGGCGCCGCGGGCCCGCATTTGGGTGAAGGCCTCGTGGCCGGGCGTATCGACAAACGCGATGGCCCGGCCCTCGCGCTCGATGCGATAGGCGCGGATATGCTGGGTGATGCCGCCGCTTTCGCCCGCCGCCACGTTAGTGCCGATAATGCGATCCAGCAGCGACGTCTTGCCGTGATCGACGTGACCCAGAAAAGTGACCACCGGCGGGCGCGGCTCGAGCAAATCGGGCGCGTCTTGCTCCTGGTGAATAGCGTCGATCAATTGGCTTTCGATGTCGAAGGCCTGCCGCACTTCAACTTCGGCCCCAAACTCGGCCGAGAGCAGTTCGATGGTTTCGGCTTCGAGCTCCGACGTGATATTGGACGAGATCATGCCAAACTGCAACAGCTTTTGCAGCACTTTGGGCACCGGCACTCCGATCGAGGCGGAGAAGCTGCGGACGTTGCAGGGCAACTGAATGACCACGTGTCCTTTGCGGGGCGCGGCGGTGCTGACGCCACTTTTTCGCGGTTTGGGCCGCGAGCGGCGCGAGGGACGATCGTCCTCGACCACGCCGCTGGCGTTGACCCTCGGTCGATCACCGGTGGCGCGCTTGCGGTTTTTCTGGCGGTCCTCGCGGGTGCCCATGCCCGCGTCGCCCGGCAGTCCCTCTTTTCCGCGGCGGCGCTCGCGTTCGCGGCGCTCGCCCTCGGTCAGCGGCAACGGCAGCGGCGGTTTTTGCGCCGCATCGCGCCCGGTCGCCGGCTTTTTGGCGCCGGCCGCCTCGGCTTGGGCCTTGGCGCGTTCGAGCTGCTTGATGTGCGCCCCCAAAGGCTTGCCCTTGCTACCGGCGCGAATGACGTCGGTCGGCAGCTTGATGTCGGGCTTTTGCGGGGCGGGCTCTTCGGGCTTGATGGGCGCCGGCGGCTGCTGCGCGGTGGGTAGAGCGGCCACACGGATCGCGGGCCGGGCGGGCGGTTTGGCGCCCTCGCCGCCGGGCCGCTTGGGCGTCTCGGCGGCGGGCCCGATTTCCGCTAACCTGGCGCCGTCGCTCTTCGAGGGCGAAGGAATGGCCGGCGGCTTGCCTGTCACGCCCGCCGGCGGAATATAGTCGCTTGGCGTCAGCGGCCCTGATTTGGCGGGTGGCGCCAAGGTGGCGACGCCGCCGCTTCGGCCGCCGCCCGAGGCGCTAGCGGCGCGGTTCGTCCCGCCGGCCAAAAACGCTCGGACCTTCACCTCCTCTTCGTCGGTGAGACTGGCCAGGGCCGAACCCTTGCCGGTGACGCCCGCCTTGGCGCACCGGTCGACCATGTCTTTACTGTCGAGCTTGAACTCTTTGGCGAGTTGATAGATCCGTACGGGCAAGTGT
>JAICLL010000114.1 GCA_025927475.1 Pirellulales bacterium | reverse complement strand
TAGCAAAACGCGTCTGCCAACCAAGCAGTCGATGCCAACCGACTATGAAAGAAGGAGAATCGGCGGCTGTCGCGCGGTATAATTGCCTGCGGCAGTGACCGTCGGTCGAAAGTCTCTCTATTCTACGCCCGGTGTGAGGCTGCGTCATGGATCGTCGTGATTGGCTCAAGTGGGCGTTTTGTTCGGCTTGGGCAGAACTTGCGGGCGTCCGAAGCAGCATGGCCCAAAGCCGCCGTCGTGAAAAGCAACGTGAAAAAGTGGTTGTCGTCGGGGCCGGCATCGCGGGGCTGGCGGCGGCGCGGGAGCTGTCATCGCTGGGCTTTCAGGTCTTGGTGCTGGAAGGCCGCGGGCGAACCGGCGGACGCATTTGGACCGATCGCTCGCTCAGTACGCCCGTCGAATTGGGCGCGGGCTCGATCGAAATCCAGCGCCGCAACCCCTTGACCCCGCTGGCCCGAAGGTGGCAGATCGCGGCAGAACCGCTGCGATACGATTCGGTCCGCCTGTACGACGTCGCGGGCACGCCGTGGGGCGAAGACGCCGTCGAAAAAATTGCGGACCGGCTCGAAGCCGCTGTCGATCGCGCGCGGCGACGGGCGAAGGCCGCCCGGCCGTCGCCGAGCGCATCGAATTCGCAGCCGGACCAAGCCTCGCCCCGTTCGGTGCAAGACGTGGTCGCCGCTCGCGGTCTGGCCGGCTCGCTCGATACTGCCTTGGGCCGAGCGCAGCATTGGGCCGCGGCCGTGCAAACCTGTGAATATGGCGCCGAGCTGCGCGATCTTTCGCTGGCTTGGTTCGACGATGACTTCGAAGCCGACTGGGACGACCTGCTCGTTGTGGGCGGCTTCGATCGGTTGATCGAACGGCTGGCCGCGGGACTCGACATTCGCCTCGGTCACGAGGTCCAGCGAATCGCGCACGACGAGCGAGCCGTGCAGATCGAGACTTCGTTGGGCGCGTTTGCCGCCGACCGCGCGATCGTCACCTTGCCGCTGGGCGTGTTGAAAGCCGGCCAGGTCGAGTTTTCGCCCGCCCTGCCGCACGGCAAGCTCGCGGCAATCCAACGGCTCGAAATGGGCCTGCTCAATAAGGTAGCGCTGCAATATGCCGAGCGGTTCTGGCCGGCAGACGCCGATTTTTTGGGCTTTTCGTCGCGGACGCCCGGCATGTTCCCTCAATTTCTGAATCTGTTCGCGGCGACCGGCAGGCCGGTGTTGGTGGCCGCGGTTGCCGGCGATTACGCTCGCGCGCTGGAGCCGCTGAGCGACGAGCAGATCGTGGCCCGCGCGCAGTACGCCTTGCGAAGCATGTTCGCGTCGAAGACGGTGCCCGAGCCGACCGCCTTTCGCGTCACACGCTGGGCCAGCGACCGGTGGGCGCGAGGCTCGT
Organism: Pirellulales bacterium; assembly: GCA_025927475.1. Lineage (GTDB taxonomy): Bacteria > Planctomycetota > Planctomycetia > Pirellulales > JAICIG01 > JAICLL01. Next base: position 19,554 of record JAICLL010000114.1, on the reverse strand, counting down.
ATTCGTATGTGCCGGTGGCGGCCAGCGGCCAAGACTACGACACGCTGGCCGAGCCTGTGGACGAGCGGCTGTTCTTCGCCGGAGAAGCAACCAACCGCGAATTCCCGGCGACGGCTCACGGGGCGTATCTTTCGGGATTACGCGAAGCGGCGCGTCTCGCGGGTCATTCGCCCGCTACGTATGATAGTCGGCGTTGAGCCGCACATATTCCGCGGTCAGATCGGTGGTCCAGAAGCGGACGGCGGCATCGCCTTCGCCAAACTGCAAGACCACGCGCGTCTCGTATTGCTCGCGAATCGACTTTGAGACCGCCGCGGCGTCGAATACCGCCGGCGCCCCGGCTTGATATAACTGGAAGCCGTTGACTTCCAAGCCGACGCGCCGCGGATCGAACGACACGCCCGAATAACCGGCGGCCGACACGAAGCGCCCCCAATTCGGATCGGCGCCGGCGATGGCCGTTTTGACCAACGGACTTTCGGCAACCGTCTTGGCAACGCGGTGGGCGGCCTGGCGCGTGGCGCAGCCGCGCACGTCGATGACCACCAGGTGCGTGGCGCCTTCGCCATCGGCGGCAATGGCCCGGGCAAGCTCGCCGCAAACCTCCGCCAAAGCGTTTCGGAAGGTCTCGAGATCGGCGCCGGTCAATGCCGGCATTCCGGCGGCGCCATTGGCCACCAGCAGCACGGTGTCATTGGTGCTCATGTGGCCGTCGACGCTGATACAATTAAAACTGTCTTCGACCGCGGCCGACAGCGCTTGCTGGGCAACGGCGGGGGCAATCGCCGCGTCGGTCAAGATGAGTCCCAGCATGGTGGCCATCCGCGGGCCGATCATGGCGGCGCCCTTGGCCATGCCGGTCAACTGCACTTCGCCCGCCGCGAGCTTTAGCCGGCGTCCGACCAATTTATGGCGGGTGTCGGTGGTCATCATGCCTTGCGCCGCCGTAGCCAGCGCCGCTTCGTCGCCAGCCAGCTTCTGTCGGGCGGCGGCGATGCCCGCCTCGATCTTTTCCATCGGCAGAAACTCGCCGATCACGCCGGTCGAGAGCACCAGGGCTTGTTCGGCACGGGCATCGCAAGCGGCGGCGGCCAGTTCGGCCATGCGCGCGGCGTCGCGGTCGCCGCGGTCGCCGGTGCAGGCGTTGGCATTGCCCGAGTTGATGATGACCGCGCGGATTTGCTCGCACGGCGTGCGGGCCCGGTCGAGTTTGACGGGGGCGGCAAACACGAGGTTTTGCGTATAAACGCCCGCGGCGGTCGCCGGTCGCTCGGAAACGACGAGCGTCAGATCGGGCTTCTGAGGGTTGCGCTTGATGCCCGCATGGACACCAGCCAGGCGGAAACCTTGGGGGACGGTCGGAGACATTTTTGGTGGTGCAGCGCGGATTCGGTTAGGAGCGTTCGGGGTTCAGGGCTCAGGGTTCAGCATGCGGGCGGGGCCGCGTTCCATCTTTCCAGCGGTTGCTATCGCCTGCGTCCACGATTCGGCAGGCGCAAAACACGCGGCTGGACCAACCGTCAAAACCCGCACAAATAGGCTGAACCCGCTTTGCGGATTGTAACCAACGCGGACACTTTGCGGGAGCGGTGCGATTGCCATAGCCCGCCAAGGCTCTGCCGTGAGCCACCTTGGGTTTCAACGATGGTTTCCAAGTCATGACGGTCGATAGGAAAGGAGGGTTCGATACTTGGCAAAACCGTACGGAAACGGTTGAGCGTGACGCGACGGATGCTTTATTGCGCGTGCTGGATGGCGCTGCTGGTCGGTTGCCGAATGCCGATGCGCGCCGTCACTGACAGCCGCGTGACCAGCGTCACGCCGCCGATGGTTGATAGCGGGCCGCTGGTCGAAATGCCGGTCATGGCCGGCGATCCCAGCCGCGGCGAGCGCGTGGCGCTGATCGACATCGACGGGCTGCTGCTGAATGTCGACATGACAGGCCTCTACTCGCTGGGCGAAAACCCGGTGGCCATCTTCCGCGAGAAGCTCGACTACATCGCCGCGCATCGCTGCTACCGCGCGGTGGTGCTGCGCATCAACAGCCCCGGCGGCGGCACGACCGCCTCGGACATCATGCGGCGCGATCTGACCGCCTTCAAAGCCCGCACCGGTCTGCCGGTGATCGCCTGTCTGCTCGATGTCGGGGCGGGCGGGGCCTATTACCTGGCCACGGCGGCCGACCAGATCATCGCTCATCCCACCACCGTCACCGGCGGCATCGGCGTGATCTTGAATCTGTACAACATGCAAGACGCCATGGCCCAGTTCAACGTGATCGGCGTGCCGGTGAAGTCGGGCGAGCATGTCGATATGGGTAGTCTCATTCGCCCGCAAGGCGAAGTCGACCGCCAAATGTTGCAAGCGATGGCCGACGAATTCCACCAGCGCTTCCAGCAAACCGTGCAGGCGGCGCGGCCCGCTCACCCGCGGGCGAACCTCGACGATTTTGATGGGCGAGTGTTCACCGCGCGGCAAGCACTCGCGCGGGGGCTGATTGATTCGATCGGCTATCTCGACGACGCGGTGGCTATTGCGCGGCAAGCCGCCGGGCAGCCGGGGGCACGTGTGGTGTTGTTGCATCGGCGGATCGATCGGGCGCGATCGCCGTATGCCATCTCGCCCAACGTGCCGTTGCAAGGCGGCATGATTCCCTTGAGCATTCCCGGCCTCGAGCGGAGCCGCTTGCCGACGTTCCTGTATCTTTGGCAGCCCGACCCCACGTTGGAACGTTGGGGCGGGAAATAGTTCGCCCGGCACAACGCCAAGCAACTTGTTTCTGAACAGAAGGGGAACGAAGAAAACGAAGTTCGATCAAGGATGGCACGAGATCCTTCAACGGCCCGATTTTCGCTCTTCGTTTCCTTGGTTGCCTTCGGTTCAAACTCTTTTACGTCGGCGACGGCGCTCGCTTCAGCGACGCCGAGTTGATGCAGTAGCGAAGCCCGGTGGGCGGCGGGCCGTCGTCGAACACATGCCCCAGGTGAGCGCCGCACTGGCTGCAATGCACTTCGGTGCGGACCGTGAAAAAGCCGCGATCGACCTGCGTGGCCACATGCTCCGCGTTGGCCGGCTGCCAGAAGCTGGGCCAGCCGGTGCCCGAATCGAACTTGGCGTCGGAATGAAATAGTTCGGCGCCGCAGCACACGCAACGATAGACGCCCGGCTCGTGGCAGTTCCAATATTCGCCGCTGAAGGCACGTTCGGTGCCATGGCGGCGCGTCACCCGGTATTGCTCGGGTGTCAGCAGCTCGCGCCATTCGTCGTCGGTCTTTTGCACGGGGGCCGATTCGGCCATGTTGTCTTTTCCTCTTCGTTTTCTTGGTTGCCTTCTGTTCAAACCTGTATTTTCCCGTGCTCGGCCCCTGTTTGACAATAGCGCGTCACTGCGCCCCAGCCAGCGTGCGGCGGAAGTTGCGCACACTGTCTTGCACCACCAGCGGCAGTTTCGAGCGCAACAAGTTGGCGCCGTTGAACCAGTCGTGCGGCTCGTCGAAGACCAAATGGCATTCGATCCACAACGCCCCTGCCGGCTCTTGCAACTCGCACACGCGGCAATAGGCGGCCAGCCCGGTGTAAGTACGCGGTTTGCCCAGCTCTGGCTCGCCCGATTCGCCCCGCCCGATCGGTTGCCAGCGAGCCGGGTATTCGGCGTCGTCGGTCAGTGCGGGGTCGAGCAGGGCCGCGGCCACCGCCGAACGGCGGCTCTGCGTCGTGACCGCGTGGACGATACCGCTCACTTGCACTTTGTCGAGCACAGGCAACTCGATGCGCGTATAGTTCTCTTTGAAACCTTCTGCGTCGCGGGCAGATCGATCGCGCTTGCGCAGCTCATCGTCGCTGAGCGGCTCAAACCGCGTGTGCGACGAGCGGTTGCCGCCGGCCAACTGGCTGAGCAATTGCCGATCGTTCACCGTCTTCATCTCGCCATAGGCGACAAACCACAGATCGACCCGTTGCACGCGGCCGGCGTCGGGGGCGGCTTTGCCCGGCGTTTCTTGCTGCGTATTCATCTCCAGCAAGAACGGAGCGACGGGCGATTTGCGCACGAATTGGTCATAGGTATATTTCTTGGAAACCAGTCGCTCGATGACCTGTTGTTGCTCTTTTGCATCCAGACCGTCGGGCAACGACGGGGCCGGCAGCCTGACGGCCTGTTTCGCTCCAGCCATCTCGATGCCGTGCTCGACAAGCTCACGGAACAAGGGATTCGCGGCTTCGTCGTCGCCCGCCCACGCGGCGAATGCGAGGAACAGCAACTTGACCATGAATGCGTTCATGCGGGTGACTGGCTAAGGCGGCGCGTCGGAAGGTTCATCATGACTCCGCCACAGTATATATGGCGTGACCAGAGTGCTCTTGCGGCCGGGGCTGAGTGTCTCTTTGATCTGATAGACGATCTCCACCGAGCGGACGCGGCGATCGGGCGAGTTGCCGGCAAACTCCTGATTCCAGCGGCGCCGCAGCCAATCGGCCAGCCCCGGAGTGTACACACCATAGTCGTCGCTGAGCAGATTCTGCAAATACTTCGCCCAGCGGCGGCCGCGAAACGTGTTCCGCACCGACGCGGGTTTGCGCCGGGGCAGCGGCTCGCCGGGCTGCCAGAGATTGACCACGGCGCCATCGGCCAGCACGCCCTTCATCACGAACCAGCCATCGCTGGTCATCGGATAGGGCGCGAACATTGGCCAGGCCTGCTCCAGTCCGCTCACGAAACCGACGATCTTCCACTGCCGCGGCACTGCAGTGTTGGTGTCTAAAAACCTGGTGACTCGGTTGACGTTCCAAACCGCGGTGTAAGCCAAGAGCAGAACCACCAGGCAATTGGTCAGCCGCCCGGCGACGGCGTACGGCGCCGCCGGGCGTCCCAACCACGCCTCAATGCACTGCGCGATGCTCGACCCGGCGGCGCCGAGGCGCTCTTGGGCCGCGGCAAACCGGCTGAGCAGGCCATCCAACCTGTCCCAGCATACGCCGGGCAAAAAAGGCAACCAGGCCGTCATAGCGATCCACGGCAGCAGGCCCAGTTCCATCGTGATCGCGGTGCCCAAGTGCAACATCCAAAAGAACAGCACCGCACCCGCTCGCGGCCAGCCTTTGAAAATGGGCAAGAGCGCCGCCACGGGCAACAACCATTCAGCCCAATACGTCATGGCCGTCAGCACGACGAGCAGCCCGGGAAACTGCAATAGCCAATGCGCTAGCGGCTTGGCGAAGGTGTCGAGCGAAAGCGTGTAGTAAAGCGCCGTGTAATCCCGTGTCCAAATCGGATCGTGCTTTTCGGCCGCGGTCGACCAATAGATCATGCACACTTGCAAAAGTAGCGCGGCGCTGGCGGCAGAAAAAACGTCTTTGGGCGGCGGCGCGTCGCCGGGACGAAGCACGCGATCGAAGCTGGCCGCCGCGCCCAAGGGCAGAAACATCGACCAGAACAAAAGACACTTCAGCATCAGATCGCCCGCGTCGACCACCAGCGGATTGCGCGTTTGCAGGCTGACCGTCAGCACCAGGCTGACGATCGTGGCCAGCCGCGTGCGATAGCCCACCAACATGGCCAGGGCGCCGCCGCCAGCCAACGCGAAGATCGCCGCCTGCGCCCAGCGCTCGCCGCTGAGCATGTGCAACGACCAATGATAATTCTCGCCCGACGCGGCCTCGGCGGCGTCGAGCTCGATGCGCAGGGCGCGGGGAAACACGCCGGCATCGGTATAGTGGGCGGTGAGATTGCCGGCCCGCGCCGCCAAGTCGATCAACAGCATCAGCCCCAGCGCGATTCGCAACGCCGCCAGCGAGCGCACGTCGATCGGCAATGCTTTGCGGAGATAACACATGACAGTGACCGGGGCCTCGTGAGGACAACGCGGCGGCAGGCGCTTGCCGCAAGCAATTCTAGTCCAGAAATCAACGCCAAGCCGCCTCGTGCCCAGTCAAGCATCAATCGATGTCGCCATAGAACTTCCACGTCGATTGCGCGTCGCGACGGAGCGCCTGGCCGGTCAGCTTGGCGCGGATCAACTCGATGGGGATGCTGTTTTCGCGCAGCACGGCGTCGTGAAACTCGCGGTTGCTCAGCTTGCCCGATTCCACCAGCTCGCGGTGCAACGCGCGCAACTGCAATCCGCCCAGCATATAGGCCGCCTGATACAGCGGCTCATAGGAACCGCCGAAGGAGCGTCGCACTTCGCCCGCCGCGTTTTGCCGCTCGTGGCCCACGCGATCGACCAAAAAGTCGATGCACTCCTGGGGCGTCATTTGCTCCAAGTGAAACTTGAGCGAGAAGATGATCCGGGCGCAGCGGTGCATCCGCCAGAACAGCATGCCCACGCGGTTTTCGGGCGACTGCGGAAAATCGAGGTCCCACATCAGCATTTCCCAATAGAGCGCCCAGCCCTCCATCCAAAACGGCGTGCCGAACAAATGGCGGTAAGTGCGGTGCCGCTCCATCATAAACTGCTGCAAGTGATGGCCGGGAATCACTTCGTGAAAAACCGTGGCCCGAGCAAAATGGATATTGTTGCCCCGCATGGTCATCTGCTTCTGCTCGTGCGTCATGCCGCCGGTCGGGAACGAAACGCTGATGATTCTGCCGCCGGTGAAAAAGGGGTTCACCAACTGCTGCTCGGGCGACATCATTTCAATCCGCCAGGTTTCGCGGGCCAAGGGCGGCACCGTGACCAGATCGTGCCGGTCAACAAAGGCGATCGCTTCCAGGGCATAGCCGCGGATCAAGTCGGGCTGCTTGCCCGGCTCGACGTGCTGCCGCTTGACCTGCTCCAAGGCTTTTTTCCAATCGTCGCCGCAACCCATGTCGGCTGCCGCCCGGCGCATTTCGCCGTCGCACCAGGCAAACTCGCGCTCGGCGATCGCCAACAACTCTTCGGGCGTATAGCAGATCCACGCCGCCGCCAACTCGCTGAGCAGCGCCTCGCGGCCGATCGGCTCGCCCACAATCGCTTCTTTGCCGTCGGCCCGCGCGCCGACGATGCGCTCGCGTAAGAAGTTGGCGTACGCGCCGAGCGCCTGATCGAGTTGCTTGTAGGGCGAAGCGGCCCACCACGAAAACAGCGGATCGTAACCGTCGTAAAAACCGAACCAATGCCGCAACATCCGCTGCGCCTGTCCGATCGCCCGGGCCGCGCGATAGCCTTGAGATGTTTTCGGAGCTGACGCCGTGTCCGACTTCAATCGCTCGCCAAGCTCGCGGCGGGCGGCTTCGATCTGCTTCGTCAAATCGTTTAGCTGAGCGGCAATCTTGGCAGAATCGATTGGCGCCATCCGCCGCCGCGCGTCTTCCAGCTCCACCACCGCCGCCAGGAAGGGCGCCAGCGGCGCCATCTCTGTCTGGGCCTGCACATCGAGTTGCGACTGCCGCAGCTCGTGCGTTACATGGTTCTTCAACAGCAGATGGTCGATCTGGCCATCGCGCCCGAGCTTGTCGAAATCGAGTGCTGCGAGCATTGCCAGGGTTTGGCGGCGGAGTTCGTTGAGCCGCGAGCGCCGCACGGGCGACCAGTCGCTGTTGCCATATTGCTGACTCAGCGAGCGGCGGTCGGCATCATACTGCTCGATCAGTTCACGCAACTCACTGGCCGACTCAATGCTCGAAGGTGGCTGGGGCGGAAGCCTGCCGCTGCTCTGGCTGGTCGATTCCGGGGCATCGCTTAGGCTCTGCCCCGGCCACCGGCTGTTTGGTTTACGGACTGCGGCGGAATCTACAATGTTGGCCGCCTTGGACTGCCCGTTCGGCTGATTTCGCTCGGGCGGCTCAACGCCGTGCAAATGGCGCACAAAAAAGTCGCGTCGCCGACGCTCGCCATACGGCCCGCCGTCGGAATGCCCCACGCCCGGCAACACCAGCAACTCAAAATCTTTGCCGGCCTTAATCAACGCATCGGCGAAGCGGAACGTCGATTCGGGCGGAACGTTGGTGTCCAACTCGCCGACGATCAACATCAGCTTGCCCCGCAACCGATGGGCATTGGTGATGTTCGATTGGGCGGCGTAGTGCGGCCCGACTGGGTAGCCCATCCATTGCTCGTTCCACCAGGTTTTGTCGAGCCGGTTGTCGTGGCAGCCGCACGAGGCCACCGCCACGTCGTAAAACTCAGGGTGAAACAGCACCGCCCCGGCCGCGTTTTGCCCGCCCGCCGACGTGCCATAAATGCCCGCCCGCTCGGCATCGACGTATGCATAACGCTGGGCCAGTGCCTTGATCCAGGCAATTCGGTCGGGCAGACCGGCGTCGGCCAGGTTCCGCCAGCAGACGTCGTGAAACGCCTTCGAGCGGTTGGCCGTTCCCATGCCGTCGATCTGCACCACAATAAAACCTAGCTCAGCCAGCGATTGCATGCGTTGATGGCCGCTGAAGTTCTTGGGCACGTGCGAGTCTTGCGGCCCGGCGTAGATGTTTTCGATCACCGGATATTTCTTGGCCGGGTCGAGAGTGCGCGGGCGGCAGACGACGCCCCAAATGTCGGTCTGACCGTCGCGGCCCTTGGCGCAAAACACCTCGGGCGGCTGCCACCCGCTCTCGACCAGCGCCGAAACATCGGCCCGTTCTAACTCGCACACCAGCGAGCCGTCCGCGGTGCGGCGCAATTCGTGAATCGGCGGCTGATCGACGCGCGAATAGCTGTCGATCAGCCAGCGGCGGTCGGGCGAGAATTGCACCGTGTGGTTTCCATCGCAGGGCGTCAGTTCGGTCAGCCCGCTGCCGTCCAGCCCGATGCGATAGTAGTGCACCAGGTAAGGGTCTTGGCCGCTATACATCCCCGAGGCGCTGAACCAGACCTGCCGCGCGTCTTCGTCGATCCGCTCGATGCCGCGCACCACCCACGGTCCCTGCGTGATGGCCCGCAACTCGCCGGAATCACCGTTTACCAAATAAAGATGATTCCAGCCGTCGCGCTCCGACGACCACACGATTTCGTTGGATTTTTCCAAGTGGCGGACGATCTGGCCCACGCCGTTTATGAATGTCTGGCTGCGCTGATCGATCAGGTTGCGAGTTTGCCCGGTGCGGGCGTCGACCTCGACGACGCGGAACCGCTGATGACCGCGGTCGGTGCGCTGGAGCGTGAATCGGCGTCCGTCGGCGAGCCAGTGCGGCCGCGGCGGCCCTTGAAAATCAATCGGCTCCAGCGCGGCCTGCCGGGCGGTTTTCGCCTCGAGATCGAATAGCCACAGTTCATAGCGCGACATCTTGTCGCCGGGCTGGCCATAGGGCATCGTCCGCAGTTTCGCGCGGCCGCCCGTCGCCGGCGACGATTCGATCAGATAGACGTCTTTGGTCGTGGCCGGTTCGATGCGCCAGCCGACCAACGTCTTTGAGTCGGGCGACCAGTTCAGCTCGCCGTAAGCGAAGTCGGGCTGGCCGTTGTCGCTGAGCACCACGTCGTCCGACGCGCCGGCGGCTCGGACCACGACGTTGTAATCGCGCACGCGGGCGGTCCATTTGCCGTCGGGCGAGGCCGTGCCTTCCGGCTCGTCGCGGCGGCCAAAGCGGCGGCGGCCGTCAAACCGCGGTTCTGATGGGTAAGCGACTCGGGCCGGGCCAGCGGTCGCATCTTCGACCTTCGTGCAGGCATAGCTCTCCAGCTCGCACCGCCAGGTTGTCTCTCCCGCGCGAAAACGGATCGCCTTGGCGTCGTCAACAAACTCGATTTCGTTGAACGGCAGTTTCTCGGCGCGGTATTCGGCGCCGGCGGCCTGCGCGAGCGACTGGGCCAGCCGAGCATGATCGAATGCCGGCCGGCGCGTGCGCTGCTCGGCATCGACCAAGATGAACTCCTGCTTGTCATCGCGCAGCTCGTTGCGATACCAAAACCGACGATTGTCAGAGAGCCAATGCGGCGTCAGTTGCGCTTTAAAGACTTTCCCGCGTGCCTCGCGCCCGATCTGGTCGGCCCGTTCGTAAGCTTGCCGCAGTTCCTCGCCGCTCGGCCGGTAAGGCGTGAGCGTCGCCGCTGGAGTGGAGGCCGCTGCCGCATCGGCCGCGCGGCCCGCCGAGGCCAGCGCGCCGATCAAGACGAGGGAGACTGCAAGACTCTGGATTGGGCGATTCATAGTTGGCCTTTCACTGGCGAACGACTCCTGACCAAGGCGCAGGTCCTCAGTCGTACCGCACGTCATCGAGATAAAACACCACGGGCTTGCCTTGCCCGGCGACGACCCAGGCGAAGCCGGTCAGGATGCGAGAGAGATCGCAACCGCTCACGTCGATGGCAAACTGCTGCCACTCGGTGGTAAGCCGCACCTTGGGCAGTTCGCCTTTGCCGCTGTCGTGATAGCGCTTGTCAGCCCCCAGCAGCCCGAACTGAAAGCTCACCACTTCGTCTCCATGTTCGCCGCGTGCCCAGAAGGATAGCCGTTGTGCGCCGCCTAAATTCCAGCCGCCGGGCTGGTCGCCCCAGTTATTGCCAGGATGCTGCCAGACCACGCCGCCCCAGCCGCCGGCCGCCTGGAACTCGGCGCGCAGGCACGTTCGGCCGCCGTGCGGCTGCGTCGTGCAATCGGGCGACAGGGCGATTTGCTTCGTGTCGCCCATCCAACCGGTCGGAACGAACGGCGGTTGCTCGCGATCGGATTCGTCGTAGATCACCAGCGGCAGCTTCGCCTGGCGGGCGGGCCTGGCCACTCGTTCGCCTTTAACCAACACCGGCAGGCTGCCCACGGCCGCGCCGCCGTGGCCATCGTCAACATAGGCGAACAGCCGATAGCCGCCGGGCCGGTCTGGCAGCGTCACTTCGGCGTGCTCATGGTCGGCGGCGGTGATGGCATCGGCAAACGCTTCTGGCGCGGGCTCGGCGTCGCCGCCCGTGCCCAACGCTTCAGCCTCGGCGCTCAATATCCATCGCACCTTGAGCCGGTCGCCTTCCGGGTCGGAAGCTTGCAAGCTCGCGCGGACCGTCGCTCGCGGCTCAACTTGGTCGGGCCCTTCCCAGGCGAGCTTGTCGATGGCAGGGCAGCGGTTGGCGGGCGGCTTGCCCGACCAAAGCTCGGCCATCGTATCGACCGCTGCCAGCTTGCTGCCGTCGGCGAGCAGCATGCCAAACCAGGTGGCCGTTGCCTCTTGCTTGTGGCCCCAGAGAAAGGCGTAGGAACCGAGGCACTTGCCCGACTGCGATGCCACGGCCTTTTGATAAGCCTTGCGATAGACCGACGCCTTTTGGGTGCTCGTCAGCTCGGGCGCCACGCCCCAGGCGTTTTTGGCCGATTCCCACACGCCCGGCGGGCCAAATTCCGTGATGAGATACGGCTTGGCGCCGCCGGCCTCGGCATAACGCTTAGGCAGCGAGGCCACGCCGCCGTAGCTGTTGATGCCAATGATATCGATGCTCGGACAGAGCCGATGAATGTTCTTCACGCGGTCGCCGCCGATTTCGGCGATGACGGTCATCGTGGGATGGTTCGGGTCGAGCTGCTTGACCAGCGTTGCCAGATGGTTGACCGCCGACCAGATGGCGGCGTTGTCGCCCCGCTCGTATCCTTCCATTTCATTGCCCAGCCCCCAGATGAGCACCGCGGGGTGGTTTCTGTAACGCTCGACGGTCTGGCGCACCTGCTCGATTTGAGCGGCTACCTGGTCGGCGTTGTTGTAGTCGAAGCCATGTCGCTCGTGTCCCAGCCAAATGCCCACCGCGACGGTCAGCCCCAAGCGATGGGCTTCGTCGAGCTTTGCTTCGAGCCGCTCGGCGCCCCAGGTGCGAATTGAGTTGCCGCCCGACTTGGCCAGCAGCGGCAGCGAGCCATCGCCGCCCACGCCACGGATAAAGTACGGCTTACCGCCGCGGAGCAATTGATATCCGTCTGCTGTCCGCTGCAAGCGCACGGGAATTGGCGCGCTCTCGGCGCCACTGGCCGTGAGCGGAGCAGCGCATAGCAGTGCCGCGATGATGTACAAAGTTGCCAATCGGGTCATTCGATCTTGTATTCTTGGCGCGGGCTAAGAGCCGCTGGCTGGTCAACCGCCAAGCCCCAAATCGCCAAGCGACGTGGCTTCCAGCAGGGCGCACGCCAACTCGGTTAACTGCTCACTGGTCTGGGTGTGCAACTGAGCCGCAGCCGCCGGCGGCAATGGCCCGAATCGAGATTCGAGCTGTTTGCGAAGTACTTCGCGTTGACCTTCGAGCTTTCCTTCGAGCTTTCCTTCGAGCTTTCCTTCGAGTTTCCCTTCGAGCTTCCCTTCGAGCTTTCCTTCGAGTCTTCCTTCGAGTCTTCCTTCGAGTCTTCCTTCTTCTTTTCCGCGCTCCACGCCGCGCAGTTCGACTGCGTCTAATAATCCGATTTCCATCGCTTGTACTCCTGGATCAGGATGATTCCGCACCATGTCTTCAAACTGCTGACGCTGCTGCTCATCGAGAGGCAAATAAGCGCTGACGCATTCGCACAGCAGCGTCTTCCGATAAATATTCTCAGGGCAATTCACGAGCCGCTCGAGCGCCTCGCCAGCTAACTCTATTCTCCGTTCTTTGGGCACCCGCATCAAGGCCGCCAGAGCGACGCCCAACCAGTTGTCTTGGCGGACATATTGTTCGGCGTCGAGCGCCGGCAGCCCGACGTAGGGGTAATCAAAGCGCACGAGTCGGTGCTCCCAGAAATGCTCCTCATAAGCGTCCCAACCGATCCCCTCCAAGCCGACTCGAAGATAAAGTCCGACTGGCAACACCGGCAAATCATGCCGGCGACGCAATGGCTCGTAGTAGTGGAACATTCGCCGCCGCAAGGGCGCGACCTTCGTGGCGGCCTCGATCTCGACGTGGATCAGGGCAAGCCAACGATCGGCTGAGCGGCCATCGGGACCGGGCACCGGCTCATGCGTTGCAACCTGCGCAACGACATCGACGAAGCGGGTCTCGCCTTCCAGCGCGTCGCTCACGATCTCCTTATCGAGCCATCCGGTGCTGTCAAAATCGAATCGTGCGGCCCAATCGGGGAAGAACAGCCAAAAGAATTCCGCGAAGAATTCTTTTAGGAGTCGCTTGAAGCGCGGATCATGCATTGTTCCCTCTCGCCGTTAACCAAGGGATCTTGTACTGAACAGCGTAGTCGTGGCGCCATCGTTTACCAACACTTGTGCCACGGATTCACGTCGACCATATTATTCAGAAGCTCCTCGGTTGCGGTGGCTCGCCAGACCGTCGTCTTTAATTGGCTTTGGATCGCAAATGAAGCACGCCCCTGGCACAACGCTGATCTCCAACGGCCGACTCGTCGATGGCATCGGCGGCCCGCCGGTGGCCGATGCGGCGGTGATCGTGGCGGAAGGCCGCATCGTCTACGCCGGGCGGAAAGACGCGGCCCCCGCCGTGCCGCCCGACGCGCGGAGCATCGATGCCCGCGGCGGAACGATCATGCCGGGGCTGATCGAGGCCCATTTCCATCCCACGTACTTCAACGTGGCCAAGCTGGAAGACCTCGACATCAAATACCCGGTCGAATACGTCACGCTGCTGGCGGCGCACAACGCCCGGCTGGCACTGGAGTGTGGCTACACGGCGGCGCGGTCGGGCGGAAGTCTTTTCAATATTGACGTCTGGCTCAAGCGGGCCATCGAAAATGACGTAGTCAGCGGACCGCGGCTGGCTGCCAGCGGACGCGAAATCTGCGGCGTCGGCGGCCTGATGGACTGGAACCCCGATTTCCGCAAGATCGGCATGGAGGGGCTGGTGTTGCTGGTCAATGGGCCGGACGAAGCCCGTGCCGCCGTCCGCAAGCTCGTGAAGGACGGCGTCGAGTGGGTCAAGACCTACCCCACCGGAGACGCCGCCGCCCCCGACACCAACGACCACCACACGCTCTGCATGACCTTTGATGAAATGCACGCCTGTGTGGCGACCGCCCACAACCACGGGCTGAAAGTGACCGGGCATTGCCGGGCCACTGAGGGCATCAAAAACGCCCTGCGGGCCGGCTACGATACGCTCGAGCACGGCACCTTCATGGACGACGAGGCGCTCGACCTGTTGCTTACGCGCAACACACCGGTGGTGCCCGCCTTGTACTTCGAGAAGGTGAGCGTCGAGCGCGGACCGGAGTTTGGCCTGCCGCAGCCGGTGATCGACGGGCATCAAGAGACGCTCGAAGCCGGGGCCGAAAGCGCCCGCCGCATTCTCCAGCACGGCGGCCGGCTGGGCATGGGCGGCGACTACGGTTTTGCCTGGAATCCGCATGGCGACTATGCCAAAGAGCTGAGCTTCTTTGCGGATTACGTCGGTCTCAGCCCGTTGCAAGTCATCACCTGCGCCACGCGCACCGGCGCCGAAATTATGGGCCGCGCGCATGAGCTGGGCACGCTCGAAACCGGCAAGCTGGCAGATGTGCTGGTGGTCGATGGCGACGTGATCGCCGACATCCGCGCGCTCGAAGACCGGCGGTTTATTGCCGTGATGCAAAACGGGATTGTCAGGTCGGGCAGCGCGGCAGCTGAGCATTGAACTTTTACGGGTTAGATTGAATGGGAACAGAAGGCAACGAAGGAAACGAAGTCAGCAAAGAGGCCGATTCGCGGTGGCCCCGCTATTGAGAGGAGATAAAGAGATAAGAAAGAGATGAGGAGATGACAAAATTGGATGAGAGTATTGAATGAGAGTATTGCTTCGCTGCCCATTGCGCACCGCAAAAACTCCCTCCCTGCCATCTCCATATTTCCTTGGCATCTCCTTATCTCCTTCCCATAGGTTTTCGAACCGATTGACGGTGGGAAGTCGCGGATGAGCCCTGCCGGTCCTACGCTTCATTACCTTCGTTACCTTCTGTTCAAAAACAGCAACATCGCCGCTAGTTCTCATGCTGAATCGCTTCATCGCCTTCGTCTTGGTCTCGTCTTCGTCGATGCTCGCCGCGCCGCGAGCAGCTTTGTCGGCAAGCGGGACGCCGGCACCTGAAGCGCTCCTTGCGCGCGGCAACCTGGTCGCCTGGTGCATCGTGCCGTTCGACAGTCGCCGGCGCTCGCCCGAAGAACGAGCGGAAATGCTGGCACGGCTTGGCTTCCGCAGGTTCGCCTATGATTGGCGGGCCGAACACCTGCCGACCTTCGAACGCGAGTTGCAGGCGTTGGCAAAGCACGATCTTTCGCTCGACGCCGTCTGGTTTCCCGCGGCGCTGAATGACGACGCCAAAACGATCCTCGCGTCGCTCGAGCGGCACAAGATTCATACGCAGCTCTGGATTACAATGGGCGACCCCGCGCCCTCGGGCGATCAGGCGACCAAAATCGCCGCGGCAGCCGCCACGCTCAAACCCATCGCTGAACAAGCCGAGCGCATCGGTTGCCAGGTCGCGCTCTACAACCACGGCGGTTGGTTCGGCGAACCGGAAAACCAGCTTGCCATCATCGAGCGGCTCGGCATGGCGAATGTCGGCATTGTCTACAACCTGCATCATGGCCACGATCACCTCGATCGCTTCGAAACACTGCTCGGCAAAATGCTGCCGCACTTGCTGGCTTTGAACATCAACGGCATGACACGCCAGGGCGACCGCATCGGGCAAAAAATCCTGCCCCTGGCGCACGGCGAGGTCGATCTGCCGCTGCTGCGCACGATCTGCGCCAGCGGCTACCGTGGACCGATCGGCATTCTCGGTCACACGATGGACGACGCCGAACAACGGCTGCAAGACAATCTCGACGGCCTCGACTGGCTGCTGCCGCAACTCGAAGGCAAGCTGCCAAGAGCGAAGCCGACGCCGCGCACGCCGCTGGGTGAGCTGCCGCCCGCGCAGGCCGGGCAATTTCGCGGGCGGATCGCCGACGGCAAGCCGCAGTATCGCCAGCCGCCGCTGACCGTCGAATGCCGCGCGCGGCTGCTGTCTATGGAGAACTACAACATCCTGGTGGCCAGCGACACCAAGCAATCGGCCGCCCATTGGGAGCTGTTCAGCATGGCCGGCAGCGGCACCCTCACCGCGTATCTGCCCGGCATGAAGCCCGATCATGTGCATTCGCAACGCCAAGTGTGCGACGGCGCGTGGCACGACGTAGCGATGCTTTACGCCGCCGACCGCGTGCGGCTGGTGGTCGATGGAGACGTGGTTGCCGATCAACACGTCGATTCGCTCGGCAAGGGGGTGGCGCCCGGCGGATTGGCCATCGGGCGATTGGTCGAAGGAGGCATCGGCTGCCATGGCGAGCTGGCCTACCTGCGGCTGAGCCGCGGACTTCGAGAGAGCGTGCATCGCGGTGCTGAGGCACCGGCGGCGGATGACGACACGGTCGGCTTGTGGACGATCGAGCCGACTGCGCAAGGCACACTGCAAGACAAATCTCGCTTCAAAAACCCGGCGAAGTTGACTGAGGAAAGCACTCCGAATGCGCAAGGGCCGACGCCGACAGAGGCAATCAACTTTCGCTTGGTCAAGGCAAACGGCGCCATCGCGCTGGTCGATCGTTCTCGGACCGACGTCTACTTGGGCGTCAAAGTCGACAGCCAAGGCCGCGCGTTTGTCGGCGCTCGCGAGGCCGTGTACCGGTTCGAGCCCGATGGCGGCAACTTCAGGCTGCGGCAAGAAGTTTGCCGGTTGCCGGCTGATTCGATCGTGATGGGACTCGAGTTCCGCGGCGACGATCTGTATGTGCTCACCGACAACGCGCTCTATCTGTTGCCGCGAGGCCGCGTCGAGAGGAGTGCGCAGCCGCGCCGCATCTTGTGGGGACTTCCGCTTGATCTGCATGTCAGCTTTCACTGCCTGGCGTGGGGACCTGAAGGCGATTTGTATTTGACACACGGCGACCCGTTGTTGAACTACGGCGATTTCAACCGCCCCGACCATTGGGGCCACTGGACGCTGTACGCCGGACCGAATGCCGAGCCGGTGGCCTATACGGGCGTGGGCGCGGTGTTGCGCGTGCGGCCCGATGGCAGCCAGGCGCGCGTGGTCGCCGGCGGACTGCGCGGACCGGTCGGCCTGACCTTCGATTCGCAGTGGAACTTGTTTACCAACGACAACGACCATGAGAGCCGAGCAGACCTGTACGCCCCCGCCCGGCTGCTGCACGTGACTCCGCAGATCGACTTCGCCTGGCCGCGCGGCTGGATCGCCTCGAAAAGCCCGCGGCGATTCGACCTGGTTGAGCCGCTCACCAGCGAACTGGGCCGTGGTGTGCCGTGCGATCTGTTATGTTGGCCTGCCTCCGCAGCCGACTCGCAGGCCGACTCGCTGCTGATGGCCCGCTGGGATCAATCGGCGGTCAACCAATACGCGCTGCAACCGCGGGGCGCCAGCTTCTCGGCAAAGGAAGAGCCGTTTCTCGCGGGCCGCGACTTTGCCCGGCCTGTCGGCATGGCGTCGGCGCCCGATGGGCGGCTCTTGGTGACCTCGCTTTATCTCGGCGGCAATGTTGGTTCTCCTCATTGCTATAGCGATCTGCTTATCGTGTCGGACGGCGGGCCGCGCCCGCCTAACGCGCGCGATGTCGTTCAAGCGCCGGCGGCGGAACTATGGAGTGAACTCTCACAGCCCGACTTGCGGCGCCGCCAGCGCGCTCACCAAGAGATTCTTCGCCGCGGCGGCGGACTCTTGGACGAGGCCGCCGGGCGGCTCAACAAATCCGACGACGGCGACCCTGCCCTGGCGCACTTGCCCTGGCTGGCGGCGGCCAGCGGCGCGCCGGAAGCGCGGCGGCTGCTGATCGAACTTGCCGCGGATCCGCGCGCCCCGTGCCGCTTGCAGGCCGTCCGGGCGTTGGCCGAGTTTGAGCCGCAAAACGTGCCCCATGACTTTTTCACCACCGCGCTCGACGATCCAAATCCAACCGTTCGGCTTGCCGCGCTCGGGGCGTTGTTCGACCGCACCGGCGCGCTGCCGTTCGAGACCGTTGCACAACTGGCCGCCGCCGACGACACCTATTTGCGTCAGACCGCCGCCAAATTGCTGGCCCGCCGTGCCCCACTCGACGCTTTAGAGCAACTGATGACCTCAGAGGACGCGCCTCTGCGTCGAGCAGCGGTGTTGGCCGTCGGATTTCGTTTGACCGTGCCGCCGCATGACTTTCTGCCGCCCGATGCGCTGCCGCTCAATTACCATTCGGGCAATGCATCGTTCACGCTCACCTTTGCCGACGCCGACCAGCCGGTCGATTTGCGTGCCCTCGGCCGCGTGGGCAGCTTTACCACGGCCGACTGGTGGAAATCGGTTCCGCCCACGCCCGAGCGGCGGCAGCTATTCCAGTTGCTTCTGGCCGCATTGGACGACAACAACAGCGAGGTGGTCGAGCAAGCTGCGTATTTTCTTTCGCTCTTGAACGACGCGCAAGCCGAGCCGCTGGTTGCCGAAGCGCGGCGGCGCGCGCTTGCCCGAAGTGCTGCGGCGTTTCCGCCGCGCCCCATCGAGCGGGTCTGGGTGCTGCCGGTCGCCGATACGGCCTTTGTCTTGGAAGACATGGCTCCGCCCGAGCGCGGCCCGATCGATTTGGCGGCAACTTATCCGATCGGTCCGGAATCGGTTGGTTGGCAAGCAACACTCGCCGGCGACGGTCTGCTGGGTGAGTTGCGTGACGACGAGCGAATCGTCCGCGCGTATCTTTGCTTCCAACTCCAAAGCACCTCGCGGCAGGCCGCGGTCGTCGAACTTCCCGGATGCGCATCGCCGCTGCTGTGGCACAACGGCCGCGGCGTGATTGCCGCCGAGGCCTCCTTCGCGGTGGAGCTGCAATCCGGCGGCAACGATTTTCTGGTACGCCTCGACCTCCCTCATTCAAAAATCCAGAATCCAAAATCCAAAATCGCCCCAATTTTCCGCGCGGCCCAAAGCGTTGTCGCTCGGCTTTCAGAAAAGCTCGACGCGAGTTTGCTGGCCGAGCGGCTGAAGCAAGCGGCCGCGGGCGCCGATCAGGTCGCGGCCGAGCTGCTCTCGGCCGATTGGACCGGCGCGGTCGAGCGGGGCGACGCTGGCCGCGGTCGCGCGCTGTTTGGTTCGCTGGGCTGCGTCAAGTGCCACGGCATCACGCTGGAGCAAGCCGGCGGCGGCGCGCCGAACCTGGCCGACATACGCCGCCGTTTCACCACAGCCTATGTGGTCGAGTCGATCTTGCTGCCCAGCAAGCAAGTGGCCGATCCGTTTCGCGCGGCCATGCTGCAGTTGGCCGATGGCCGCACATTGACCGGTCTGGTCTTGGCCGACACCGAAACGCACGTCGAGGTGCTGCTGCCCGACGCGACGCGAACGACCATCGCCAAGTCCGACGTCGACGAGCGGGCGCCCAGCCCGCTTTCGCCCATGCCGTCGGGCTTGATTAAGACCGAGCAGGAGCTGCGCGATCTGCTCGCCTATCTGTTCAGCGAACGACCGGCCCCGCCCTGAAACTCAGCGGCACAATGTAGTATTGTTGTCCGTTGAACCAATGCGGCGTCCACGAGGGCGGCGGCGTGCGTTCGGCCGAAGGCGTTGGCGCCGGGCCGCCTTCGATGACGAACGGCGCTGTCGCTGTCGCGGCCCGCCGCGCGATGGCAGGCGCCGCGAAACGAACCGCCGCGGGTGGCGAGCGATGCCAGAAAGTGATGGCGGTTTGCAGCACGACGGCCATCAGCAAGCCGGTCAAGACTCCCGTGAAAAAGT
>JAICLL010000295.1 GCA_025927475.1 Pirellulales bacterium | reverse complement strand
GGACTACCAGCCCTGATTATAGCACTGTTGCCGGCGCCGCGGTTATGATAAATAACTCCCCGCAATTCGCGGCCGGTTTTTCGACCGCCTTAGCGCATTCGCCCGGCGGATATGTCACAATAACAAGCGACGACTTGCTCTGGAGCATCTGCCTATGCGGCTGGTCTTGCTTGGCACGACGGGCTACCATCCCAACGAGATTCGCCACACGGCGTGCCTGATGCTGCCCGATGCTGGCGTCGTACTCGACGCGGGCACCGCGTTTTTCCGCGTTCGAGATTGGCTGGCGACCGACGAGCTGGACATCTTTCTCTCGCACGCTCATCTAGACCATGTGTTTGGGCTGAGCTTCCTGTTCGACGTGCTTCACGAGCGGCCCATGCGGCGGGTGACGGTACATGCCGAACCGGCCAAGCTGGCCGCGATCGAACATCATCTGCTCGATGAGCTGCTGTTCCCCGTCAAGCTGCGGTGCGAATACCGGGCGCTCGCCGGATCGGTGCCGCTGGCCGGCGGCGGCAAGCTCACGCATTTTCCGCTCGATCATCCGGGCGGGGCTGTCGGTTTTCGCCTCGACTGGCCGGGGCGTTCGATGGCCTACATCACCGACACCACCGCCGGCCCCACCGCGGCCTATGTCGAGCACATCCGCGGCGTCGATCTGCTGGTACACGAATGCTACTTTGCCGATGCCTTGCGCGACCAAGCGCTGCTCACCGGGCACAGCCACACCACGCCGGTGGCGCAAGTGGCCCGCGACGCCGGTGTCGGCCGACTGGTGCTGGTACACCTCAATCCCATGCTGAACGAAGTCGACCCGGTCGGCCTCGACGTGGCTCGGGCCATCTTTCCCGAAACGATGCTGGGAACCGACAAACTGGTGGTTGAGTTCTAACTCAGCGGAACGATGTAGTATTTTTGTCCATTGAACCAGCGTGGAGTCCACGAAGGCGGCGCGGCGCGATCGGTGAAAGCATGCGGCAGAACATCTTCGATGATGAACTGCGCCGCCGCGGGCTGTGGCGCCGTAATCGGGGTAGTGAAGCGAGCCGCCGCAGCCGATGGGCGATGCCAGTACGCGATGGCCATTTGAAACGCGACAGCCAGCAGCAAGCCGGTCAAGACTCCCGTGAAAAAGTGAAGTCGTCGCATGGGAACGTCCTTTCGTTGAAAAGAAGAGACAGCATGGTTACGTGCTAGCCCGGATTATTCCGGGTAAGGTTACGGGCGAGGCGCTACGGCATCTCCCAATAGGGTAACGAACGACAGGGAATTTCGTTAAAGCAAAAGCGTCAAGAATCGCTGATACGCTTCGTTCCAGGCCGCGGTGTCGCGCGGTTCGTAGCGTTCGATCGCAAAGCTCTCACGCACTACCTGCCGGGCTTCGCCGATCGAAGTCACCGACCCGGCCGCGAGGGCTTGCGTCATCAGATTGCCGATGGCCGTGGCTTCGATCGGTCCGGCCAACACCGGCCTTCCACAGGCATCGGCGATCGCCTGGCAGAGAGCGCGGTTTTGCGTGCCGCCGCCCACCATATGAATTACGCCGATCGGCCCGCCCACCAGCCGTTCCAGCCCTCCCAGCACCCAGCGTGCCTTCAGCGCCACGCTTTCGATCGCCGTGCGCGCGATGGCGCCCTCGGTTTCCGGCGGCCGCTGCCCGCTGCGGCGGCAAAAGTCTTGAATCGCCAGAGGCATGTCCGCCGGCGAGAGAAAGGCCGGGTCGTCGGGGTTGACCATCGCGGAGAAAGGCGGCGCGGCTTCGATCCGCCGGCTGATTTCGTCCCACGACCAGTTTTGGCCGGCCTGCCGCCACACGCGGCGACACTCTTGCAACAGCCACAGCCCGGCGATGTTTTTGAGCAGCCGGATCGTGCCGTCCACGCCGCCTTCGTTGGTGAAATTCAGCCGCCGGCAATCGTCGTTGATGATGGGCCGCGGCACCTCGACGCCCATCAACAGCCACGTGCCCGAACTGATGTAGCACCAGTTGGGCCGCTCGACTACCTCGCCCGCGGCGGGCACGGCCATCACGGCGCTGGCCGTGTCGTGAGTTCCCGGCAACACCACTTCGGTTTTCGCCAACCCGGTGTCGGCGGCCACCCGCGGCAGCAGCGCGCCCAGCCGCGTGCCTGGCTGAGCCACCTCGCCCAAAAGATGCCCCGGCAAATCGAGCCTGGCCAACAGCTCGCTGGCCCAACGGCCGCGCGTCGGGTTGAAAAACTGCGTCGTGGTGGCATTGGTGAATTCGTTCGATTTCACGCCCGTCAGCAGCCAATGAAACAGATCGGGCATGAGCAATAGCGATTCGGCCGCGTCGAGCAGCGGCGATTGGCCGACCCGCAACGCATAGAGCTGATAGAGCGTGTTGATGGGCATGAACTGCAAGCCCGTCTGCGCAAAGATTTCTTCGCGGCTGACGACGTCGAGCGCCCGCTCGAGCATCCCTTCGCTGCGCGGATCGCGATACGAACGGGGATTCTCCAGCAGCACGTCGCCGCGACCGAGCAGGCCGAAATCGACGCCCCAGGTGTCGACGCCCACCGAGACCACCTGGCCGAAGCGCGAGGCGGCCACGCGCAAGCCATCGCAGACCTGCGACCAGAGCGCCAAAAGGTCCCAAAAAAGTCCGCCGGCCGCCGGCACCGCCCGATTTTCGAAGCGGTGCAGTTCTTCCAACCGCAACCGCCGGCCATCGAACGCCCCGGCGACCACCCGCCCGCCCGAAGCCCCCAAATCGACCGCCAAGTAAACCTGTTCTGCCATGATCGCTTTGTCCTACAAGCTGCGCTTGCTCTGCGAGAATTGTGAATCCGGCTGGTAAAAATCCTAGCCGCTGTCGGGCGTGTTGCCTACCGTGTCCGATGACTCACCGCCGCGCCGGTCTGTCGCGGCGTGCAGCCGCCACATGCGTTCGACGCTGCGCATGGCCGCGTTCAGAAAACGGACGTTGCCGGTCGCCGGCTCGCGCGTCACTCGCTCTTGGACCGTGGTGACGATGGGCCGCACGCCCTCGCGTGCGCGGCGCGTGGTGCGGTCCTTGACGGTGGCTACCTTTTTTGCGGCTGTGCGCGAAGCCTTCCATCGATTTGACGTAAAGCAGCTCGAGCCGAGTGGTGCAGCGGACGCGGACCCGCGCGGCCATCAGCTCGTCGGGGTGCGCCGCCAACCAGCGCTCGACTTTGCGGATGATCTGGGTCACTCGCGGCCGCGAAACTTTCAATCGCCGGGCCAGCCAGCTTTGACTGCCGACCCCGCTAACCCATCGGGACCGCGCCGCGCTTAGCTTCGCAAGCCGCGTGGCCAGGCGAAAGTATCGTGCCGAGTTGGTTCACTTACCGACAATCGGCCGCACGGGCTAATCGACCGCAATGAGTTCGAGCCACGCCTGGAACGCGCTCGGCGACGGCACGCCTGCGTTGGAATCGAAGCTCGAGTCATTACGCTCACCAACTCAGGAGCAAACGGCATTGCGCGAAGCCTTGGACTGCGTCGATAGCTTCAGCGAAGTGGTGAGCGCAAACCTGGACCAGTGGCGTGGCGTCGGGATGGGACTCGCGGGCGCGTTGCAGGATGATTTCCACGTCGGATTCCTCCATTTTCTCGCGGATTTCCCAATGGGCGACGAAACGGCTGCAACCATCGAGGACGGAGCAGAGGAAGTAAAAAGTGCCGGTGATGTTGAGGTAGCTAACATCGACGTGCCAGTGATCGTGGGGTTGGAGGGGCTGGACGAAGCCGGTGCCTTTC
>JAICLL010000181.1 GCA_025927475.1 Pirellulales bacterium | reverse complement strand
TGAACCGCCGAGCCACGTTGGTTTTGACGAACAAGACAAGTGCCCCGGTGGCTGGGGCAGAGACTGGGCTGCACAAAATGCTCGGTTGCCGGGGCGAGATCTGATTCTATTTCTGTTCCCGCGGTGTCGCGCGTTGTTTGCCGTTTTCCAGCACCGAAGGTGCGTCATTCGATAGCCCAGGGCGCAGCCCTGGGTTGCCGTTGAACAAGTATCGTCGTAAGCCCCAACGGGGCGCGATTCCATGAATTACGCGCGACGGGTTGTTGGGAATGGCGCCCCCGTGGGGCTTACGACAATTTATCGTATTGCAAACCCAGGGCTGCGCCCTGGGCTATCGAATGACGCCGCGTTGCGGCTAAGAGCGGTCTTTCGGCCTTGCCAACCAAACTGCAAAACCAAGCGCGCTACCGGAACAAAAACATGCCTAAACCGTGGAGGCAGATCAGCCCCCAAACCGCGATTTTGCGCAGCCCAGGCAGCGCCTAAGCGATGCCCCGGCTGATCCGCTTCCGGGGCATCGGCGAGCCTCTGACCAGCCAGCAGCCACCCGCGGAACGGCACGGCCGAGCGCAGTTACTCCGCCCGCAGGTAAAACAGCCCTAAGCGGTCGCCCAGCGGCTGGCCGGGCGTGGCCCGCAGCTCGAGCGATCGCTCGAAATCGACCGGGGCATTCAACAAAAACCGCCACTGAAATCCGCCATAGCGACCGCAGAGGCTGTGGCGTTCCTCTGTGCTCTGGGGTTCGATGCCTAAAAAGCTCCGCAGGTCGGGCGAGTGCCAGCCGTCGCGTGCTTGTCCATCGACGATCAAGGCGTCGATGCCCGCGGCCGGCTTGCCGCACTGCGTAATCAGCCCCACCCAGCGGCCGCGGCCCTGTTGAGAAATCCAATCACGCTGCGGCGGATCGCCGTCGGAGCGAAACACGCCGCGCAGCCGATGAGCCAGCCGCGGATCGTTCGGATCGTCGAGCGGTTGATAGGAGACCGTGACGCCGACCGGACTCACGGGCCGGCGACCGTGATTGGCCACCGCGATGGTCAAGCCCGAACGATAGGGCATCGCCAGTAAATTGGTCCAGCCGCCGCGGTTGAGCACGACGTAGTTGGCAAAATTGCCGCCCTGCAAACCGGGAAAGAAAAATCGGGCCGGCGCGGCCAAAGCCGGCTGCTGCTCGCCATCGACGGTGACCTCCAGCCACAACTCGTCGTCTTCCAGCAGCGACGTCGACGCTGCCAACTTGGTCCACTCGACAATGCCCGCACCCTTCAGCTCGACCAGCGTGGTGCGGTCTTTTTCATCGATGGTCTGATTTTGCAGGCCGGCCCGCGGCAAGGGATCGGCCTCGCGGTGCGTGCCCCAACCAAGCTGTTCGTTGCGGTACGACATGGCCGGCAAAAGCCCGCGGGCCACCCCCCGGCTGCGGGCGTCAAACTCCTCGGTCCGTACGTCCGGCGGAAACGTGACATAGTCGAACCGATACTCGACCGGCTGGCTGGCGCGGAGGACCACCTTCAGGCTTTTGCGAAAGGGGATAAACGTCAGCAACGGTTGCGCGTCCTGCCCCACTTGGGCCACGTGCTGGTGCAGTTCGGCGGCCGGACATTCCATGCGCGGAGCGGTCTCGCCGTCGAAATAGAAAGCCAACTGCCCAGCCTGATGGTTGCGCGAGACTTCGACGATGGCCGCCGGGCCGGTCAACTCGGCCAGCACGTGTTCGCCCGGCGCTTCCACCGACTTGGTGACCACGCCCGAACCCAGGCCGTCGGCGATGGCCAGCCGCTCGGGATTCATCAACCGTTCGAGCACCCGTTGTGATGCCGATTCGCGCGGCGGTGTTTGCCACGGCTGGCGGCCTACGCGAGGCGGCAACTCCACTACCCGCAGATTGCGAAACGCGATCCGCGCGCCATGATCTTGCAGGCCGATCCAGCCCCGCAGATGCCGGCGCCGCAACTCGGGCAGGAGGCTCGTATCGGCGTGCTGCACCAAGACGCCATTGACCCAGGCCGAAATCAGATAGCCTTCAGCCCGCACGATCACCTGATTCCATTGCTCCGAGCGGTCGGCCCGTGCCAGCGGCTCGAGGTTGCCATAGACGGCCATGTTCGAATGGCGGTTCAGCGGGCGGCCGGGGGGCTCATCGTAAAGCTGCAACTCCATGCCATCGCCCGACGGCCAACCGTTGCGGGCGGTGCGGATGCCGATGCCCGAGTTTCCGCCGCGGGCCATCTTGTATTCCAGCGCGAGCGTGAAATTGCCGTACTCGCGTTCGGTGCGCAGATAGTTGCCGTTGTGGTTCACGCAAACGAGCTGTCCGTCTTCGACTTTCCACGAGGCCAGGTTTCCGGGCGTCCACCAGCCGGCCAGATCGTGGCCATTAAAGATTGGCTCGCCAGCAGGTTCGCTGGCCGCCAGACCGGCTAGCGAGCCGCCGCCGGCCGCCAGGCCCAGTTCGAGCACAAATCGCTCGCCGCCCATGTCCAGCGTCGCCCGCGAATGGCTCGTCCCGCTCTTGGTCTTGGTGTCGATCGTGACTTCGAGCTGCTCACCGCGACGGCGCAGCAGGGCTTCGTGCCAGCCATCGGCGGCGAGCGGCTCGGTGATCCGCAGCAATCGCTCCTCGCCGCTGGCTTGAGCCGTCTGCCGCTCGCCTTCGTTCAGCAGCAGCCGAGCCGCTTCTTTGCCCGTCGAAAGCTGCAACAGCCGCATCTGCCACTGCCCGCCGGGCGTTACTTTCCAGCGAAAGCGCAGTTCGGCGTCCTGCCAACTCCAGCCCGAGACCAGCGGCTTGGCATCGGGTTCCCCCGTAAGCACGCCATCGCTGATCTGCCACCCCCGCGGCGGCTGCGCTCCATATTCCCAGCCCGCCAACTGGTCGTGGCAGAGCAAGCGAACGCCGGTCTGAGCTTCGTCATTGGCGTATGCCGGCGAAACACCCAGTAAGAAAACGGCGGTCAGAAGCAGCGAGCGGCGGAACGGAATGAGTCTATTCATAAGCGTATGCACAGAGGGCGCTCCCTAATCGGCTTTGACGAAGCCACCAGCCACTCACAGCGCGACAAACTCCTCGACGGCCTCGCGCAACACATTGATCTCTGGATCAATGCCGGTCCACAGCCGGAAGGCGATTGCGGCTTGATGGACGATCATGCCCAACCCATCGACGGTGGTCGCCCCGCGATCTTTGGCCTCTTGCAGGAATCGCGTGTCGGGCGGACTGGCAACGACGTCGGCCACCACCAGCCGCTCGATGGCGGTCGTCCATTTCACCGGCACACGCGCCTCGGGGTCGTTCAGCCCGATGCTCGTCGCGTTGATCAGAATGTCGATGCCGGCAGGCATGCGATATTCGCCCTGCCAGACGGTCAACGTGGCGGGCGACTGGGTCTTGGCATTGAGCAAATCGACGAGTTGCTGCCCGCGTTCGGCGGTGCGATTGACCACTTCCATGCTGGCGGCGCCGGCCAGTGCCAGCTCGACGCCGATGGCCCGCGCCGCGCCGCCGGCGCCGAACATCACAACCCGCTTGCCCGCCGGATCGACGATGCCGCGCAGCGACTGCATGAAGCCCTTGCCGTCGGTGTTTTCGCCGACCAGTTCGTGTTCGTCGCGGGTGATGCAATTCACGGCGCCCATCAGGGCGGCGGCATCGGTCAGCCGGTCGAGCAATTCGACGACGGTCACTTTGTGCGGTTTGGTGATGTTGGCGCCGCGGAAGCCCATCGCCCGCATGCCCCGCACCGCATCGGCCAGATCTTCCGGCGTGACTTCCAGCGTCAGGTAACGCCAGTCGAGCCCATGATGAACAAAGGCTTTTTCCATCATGAATTGCGTGGGGTTCCCCGCCACCGGCGAGCCGAACACCGCGCAGATCTCTTGCAGGGAAGGGCTGGGCATGCTAACTGACTCTTGCGTTCGACGCCGGATCGGCTTTGAAATCAAAACCGGTAGTGAATCACGTTCGGCGTCGGTGGGGAACGGACTCCATGCCGTTCCGTGAACTGCTATCTTGACCCAGCCGCACGGCCGCTGCAAGCTGAAAGGCATGGCGTCCAGCAACGACCCACGCTATGTGCGAGTGACCTGCCCGACGTGCCGGGCGGTGTTGCACCCGCGCGTCGAAAAAGCGGGCAGACGGGTGCGTTGCCCCGATTGCTATTCGGCGGTGCTGGTGCCGCAGCCTGCCGAGGCGGTCCCCGAGCCGCCCCGCCGCGATCCGGGCGAATATCAGGTGCGCGACGCGGCTGCGCCTCCGCAGCCCGAGAGCACGCGCAACGACGACTATTTCCGCGTGCTTTGCCCGGTGTGCAGCGCACGGCTGCACCCGCGCCGGCGGCACACGGGCAAAAAAACACGCTGCCCCGATTGCGACACCGTGTTCACGATTCCGCCGCCACCGGTGGAAACAAAGCCCAACGCGCCTCCGCCGGTGAAGCCGTACCCGATGGGCCAGGCCGTCGAGCGCCCGCCCGTCGAGATGGAGTTGCTCACGGTGCAAGGCCGCCTGGAACCCGAGCCGCCCCCGCCCGAAGTGCCGCGGCATTGGTTTGCTTCGGGCGTGTTTACGTTTCCCTGGCGCGGCGAGGCGCTGGCCCGCTCGATCAACCTCTCGCTGCTGCTGTTGCCCCTCGAGCTGTTGCTGGGCGTGATTCTGTTTTTGGCGCAGATCAACATGAGCTATATCACGACCGTGGTGCCGCTCTTGGCGGTTCCCATGGCATGGCTGGCGCTCTGGGCGGGTTCTTACGCCGCGGCTTGTTTCCTGGCCATCGTGCAAGACACGGGTTCGGGCAGCGGCGAAATCCACAACTGGCCCGAAGGCGACTGGCGCGAGCGCGTCGCGCCGCTGGCATATCTGAGCGTTCAAATCCTCTTCACTGGCGCCGCGGCGTCGGTCGTGGCCATCGCCGTGGGGGCGCTTGTCGGGCAAATCGGGGCGGCGATCGCCATAGCCGTCACCGTGCCGCTTCTCTTTCCCTTGTTCTTGCTCTCGGCCATGGAAGCCGATTCGCCGCTGATGCCGTACTCGCCCGTCATGGTGCGCAGCCTGTGGCGCTCGCTCGGCGGCTGGCTGACGGTTTACTTGGAAAGCCTCGGGCTTCTTACGCTGGTTGGCGGGTTGCTCGCGGCCGGGCTGATCTGGGCGCCCATGCTGGCCATCGTGGTTGCGTCACCGCTGTTGACGACAGCCGTGTTTGTCGTGGCGCGGCTCTATGGCCGATTGGCCTGGCGCATCGGTCAGCAGGAAACCGGCCGTCGCAAGCGGCGCAAAAAGAAGTCCACGCCGCCGGCAGTTTCGACCAATGCACCCCCGCGGCCGCTTCCCGCGCCCGGGAGCCCATGAAACCTCGCCGAGATGCCGCATTGGTCCGCTGAACAGCGCGGGCAATACCAATCTGGCAACGCGGGAAATCGCGCGACGACGTTAGCGCGGCTCACGGAACGGCACGGCGTCCGTTCTCTACCGACGTCGAGCGCAAACCAAGCTCCTCCAGCCGTTGTTGGTAACGGCCCAGCGACTGCTCATACCGCGAGTTGCGCGGGTCGTGTTCGAGGGCGCGGCACTGCTGGTCAATCGCCTGTTCATACCGGGTTCGAGAATCGTCGTCGCGTCCCAGCGCGTGCAACGCCTCGGCCACGTCGGCCAGGGCGGCCGCCAGCGAGCTGCGATAGGCGGGATTGTCCGGCTCGCGATCGGCCAACCGCTGTTTGACCTCGAGCGCCTGCTCGAAGTACGTCAGCGCGGCGGGCCAGTCGCCGGCTTCACGCTGGAGCAATCCCAGGTTCTTATAGGCGACCGACAGTTCGCTCTGATACTGCTCGTGATCGGGGTGCTGGCGGACCAGCTCTTCAAACAATTTCAACGCCTCTTGAAAGGCCTTGCGCGCTTCGCCTTGGAAACCGGTGCGGTGGTTGATTCTGCCGACGCGCAGAATGGCGCCGGCCAGCTCGTGCCGCAGGTGCTCTTCGCCGCCGTGCTTGTCGATCAGCTCTTCGTAGTAGGTCAGCGCGTCGGCCAACAGCCGCTGCCGCAAATGCCGCAGGGCGGCATCGTTCAGCGCCGGCTCTTCGGTCACCAGGTTGACGAAGTTGTCGATCGCCCGGCGGGCTTCTTCCTTGGCGTCGCGCTCGGCGACGCGCTCGCGTTCGACTTGCAGCTTGGCCGAATGCACTACCAGCGCCGCGGCGAGCGAGACGGCACTGACGATCGCCAGGGCCGCCACGCCCGACTGCACGCCGCGGCGGTGCCGCCGCGCCCAGTGGGCCAGCCGCTCGTGCCACGGCGCCCCATAGGCCAACACCGGCTCGTCGGCCAGCCAGCGTTCGACGTCGCCCGCCAGATCCTGCGGCGACGCATAGCGCCCGGCCGGATCGAGGGCCATCGCCTTGAGACAGACGGCCTGCAGCGCGGCGGGCACAGCGCGATGGATCGATCGGGGCGGTGGAAAATCGCCCCGCCGCACGCGGTCTAACAATCGCCCCAACTCCGAATCGTCGAAGGGCGGCCGGCCCGTCAGCAGGCAATACAACGTCGCTCCCAGGCTGTAAACGTCGCTGGCCCGGCCAATGTCGTCCAGCCGTCCGGCCGCTTGTTCGGGACTCATATACGCCGGCGTGCCGATGGCCGAACCCATTTGCGTGGCGCTGCTGGAAGCGCTGGGCCGCCAGAGCGGTTCGTCGAGCGTCTGGTCGGCCAGGCCACCGGCGGCGGCGACGCGCGAGGCCGGCGTGTCTGCCTCAAAAGCCGGCAAGTGGTCGGCGTCGCGCTGCGCGCTGTCGGCGCCAGCCAGCGGTTTGGCCAGGCCCCAATCGACCACCAGCGTCTCGCCATACGCCCCCAGCATGATGTTTTCGGGCTTCAGATCGCGGTGCAACACGCCGCGGCTATGGGCATATTCGATCGCATTGCAGACCGCCATGAACCGGTCGAGCAACTTCCGCAGCTCCAGCAGCCGCGCGCCGGAGTCGGCATTGGCGGCGTCGGGCGAATGATAATGATCGATCGCCTCGCGCAGGCTGCGGCCCCTGATGAACCGCATGGCGTAGAACGGCCGCCCGTCATCGGAAATCCCCAGGCTGTAAACCGGCACGATGCCGGGGTGCTCCAAGCCGCCGGTCACTTCGGCTTCGAGCAAAAACCGGGCGCGGTTTTGCGGCGTGTTGACGTGGTGGTCGCGGATGCGCTTCAGGGCGACTTCGCGGTTGAGTTCATCATCGCGGGCCACAAAAACTTCGCCCAGCGCGCCGCGCGCATGAGGCCGCAAAATCTGAAACCGCAGGGCGCTGCCATCGGCGGCCGCTTCGTCTTCGGCCTCCGCGCCTTCCGTCGGCGCTGAGGGGACCGGCAAGGTCGCGCTGAATTGCGGCAGGGTTTGATGGCCATTTCCCTCGGCAATTCGAGCCAGTTCTTCACGCAGCGGCGCCGCGTCTTCCAGCGCGGCGAGACTGGCCGCGGCGTCGCCCTGGTGCAGCGCCAGATGTTCCTCGACCAGGCGGGCGACCATTTCGCGGCGCGGCTCGGTGAAACGATCGGCCTGGGCCAGCTTATCCGCCAACGGTCGCGACCGGTCGCGCGTCCAGGCCTTGATCGACTTCACCAGTTCCTCGCGCGATACGAATCCGGCCCGCCAGGCGAGGATGCCATAGAGTAAGTTCTGCTCGGTGCCCATCCGCAAGAGCCGCGCTGAAGTCGTGGAGCGATACTTCCACTTTAAGCGGGCCGCGTGGCTGGTGGCTAGTGGTTGGTGAGTGGTGGCTGGTGGTTGGGGCCGCGGGGTGCCACGGCATCCGTCGCGGCGCGTTTGGCGCCGCCACACGTTTCCGTGGCATCGCCGCGGCCGACGCCGTGCAGCGCTGCCATGCCGATCCCGGGTTGCGGAGGCTGTTTCCCAATCGGTTTTGACGAACCAGCTTGGCAAATGCCCGGCTTGCGGATTCAGCCCACGTCGCCCAGCTCCAGCACGCGGCCATAGCGGCGCAAGACCATCGTGCGAAGACGCGCATGCTCGGGCCGCGATAAGCCGGGGTCTTCCTGCGTAAGTTGCTGGGCGTCGCGCCGCGCGTCTTCGAGCGCGGCCGAGTCGCGCGCCAGGTCCGCAATGCGCAGCGGAGGCATGCCGTGCTGCCGCGTGCCTAATAAATCGCCCGGTCCACGCTGCTGGAAATCAATTTCAGCCAGGCGGAAGCCGTCGCCGGTCGCGACGAAGGCATCGATCCGCTGCCGAGCCTCGGGCGAGGGGTTTTCGGCAAACACGGCGCAAAAGCCCGGCTGACTGCCGCGGCTGATCCGACCGCGCAACTGATGAAGCTGCGAGAGGCCGAATCGCTCGCCATTCAGGATGGTCATCATCGTGGCATTGGGAACGTCGACGCCCACTTCGACCACCGTGGTGGCCACCAGAGCTTGCGTCTCGCCGCGGCGAAACGCGGACATCGCGCTTTCCTTGGCGGCGGGCGTCATCCTTCCGTGCAGCAGGTCGAGCCGAAACGCCTCCAGCGGGCCATGAGCGAGAGCCTCGTAGGTCTGCTCGACGCTGGCGGCGGCGGCTTCGCTCTCGTCGTCGACCAGCGGAGTGATGATGTAGCCTTGGGCGCCTTCGCGCAATTTGCGGCCAAAAAACTCCCACCATTTGAATTGCCGATCGTCGCCTTCGACCAGGTAGGTGTTTACCGTCTGGCGGCCCGGCGGCGCCTCGCGCAAGGTCGATACATCGAGATCGCCGTACAGCGTCATCGTCACGGTGCGCGGAATGGGCGTGGCCGTCATCACCAGGTAGTGTGGATCGAGCGCCGCCTGCTTCAAGCTTGCTCGTTGCCGCACGCCAAACTTATGTTGCTCGTCGATCACCACCAAGCCCAGCCGGGCGAACCCGACGCCGCTGGACAACACCGCCTGCGTGCCGATGACCACGTCGAGCTCGCCGCGTTTGATGCCTTCGAGTGTGGTCTGCCGCTGGCCGGCGCTCAGCCCGCCGGTCAGCAGCGACCACCGCACCTGGCTGGCCGCGAGCACCTGCTCGAGCGTGGCGGCATGCTGCCGGGCAAGCACTTCGGTGGGCGCCATCAGCACCGCTTGATAGCGATGCGCCACGGCTAGCAGCAGGGCATAAACCGCCACCACGGTTTTGCCGCTGCCCACGTCGCCCTGCAACAACCGGTTCATCGGCTGCGTGCGGGCCATGTCGCCTGCCACTTCGGCAATGGCCTGCTGTTGGCCGGCCGTCAGCTCGAAGGGAAACAGCCGGCGGATGCGAGCGTCGATTTTGGCCGTGGCTTCCAGCGCGGGGGCCGCGGGCTGGCCCAGGCCGCGTTGCCGCTTGAGCGCCAAGGCAAGCTGCAGAATGAACAACTCCTGATAGATAAAACGCCGCCGAGCCAGTTCGAGCGCCACCCGATCGGCGGGCTGGTGAATTTGCTCCAGCGCCTTCCGCAAAGGCCAAAGATTGTGCTGGGCCAGGTATTCCGCTGGAAAAACTTCATCCAGCGCATCGAGGCACAGCTCGACCGCTCCGGCCACGATGCGGCGAATCTGCCCTTGGCTCAGTCCCTCGGTGAGCGGATAGACCGGCAGCAATTTGCTCGCCGGCTCGTCTTCCTCGGTGCCCAGCCATTGCACCTGCGGATGTACCAGTTCCCACATGCCGCCGTTGAGCTTGGCCTTGCCGACGACCAACAAGTCGTCGCCCAGCGAAAACCGCTGGCGCAGGTGCGGCTGATTGAACCACAGCAGCCGCAGGCGACCTTGCTCGGCGGCCAGCAGCACGCCCAGCACCGAGTTGCCCGAGGCGCTGGTGCGCGCGTCGACCTCTTCCACCTTGCCGCGCAGCCGCACCAGGTTGCCCTCGGTCAGATCGGCCACCCGCGACAGCTCGGTCAGGTCTTGATAGTCGCGGGGAAAGAAAAACACCAACTCGCGGGCGGCTCGCAGGCCGAGGCGTTCGAGCAATTCTGCCCGTTGAGGCCCCACCCCTTTGAGAAACTGCACGGGCGTGGCCAGCAACTCGGCGGCGGATTTGGCGGGTGCGTTCATTACCGCATTGTAAGGCATGCGGCGGCTGCTGGCACGCCAATTGCAACCGCGACGCCAAAGCCAATGGCCTGCGCGCAGCGAGGCCGTAGCGTAAGCGTCCTCGCTTGCCCATGCACAGCTTAAAGGCGCACCCACGATGAGGCGAATGCGACGAGGGCGCATATGCGACAGACTGCTTTTCACAAAATCCTGGTAGCCACCGATTTTTCCGACCACGCCCGAGTGGCGCTGAACCAGGCCGTTGCGCTCGCCAAGCTGTATGGCGCCTCGCTGACGCTGATGCACGTGGCCCGCGATGTGCGCGCCGCGGTCGAAGTGGTGACGTTCGGAGCGGCGGGCGGCCTGGTCACCGGCAAACTCGACAACATCGAAGAAGAGGTCCGCCGCGACAGCGACGAGCGGTTGCACCAACTGGTGAACGAGTGCCGCGTGGCCGGGGTGACGGCGAGTTGCCAGACGCTGGTGGGCACCCCGTTCATCCAGCTCATTCAACAAGTGCAGCGCCAGGCGTTCGATCTGGTGGTCGCTGGCACGCACGGCCAATCGGGGGCGCGGCGGTTCTGGGTGGGCAGCACGGCGGGCAAGTTGGTGCGCAAATGCCCCGCGGCCGTTTGGATCACCCGCGCCGACGGAGGCGCCGGGGTGGGCGCGGTGCTGGTTCCGTGCGATTTTTCTACCGTGAGTCGAAAGGCGCTAAGCATCGCCGCGGCCTTGGCGCTGAAAGCCGACGCCGAACTGCACCTGCTTCACGTTTACAACCTGGACGACCTGCCGCGGCTCATGCCCGACACCGACGAGGTGGAAGAGGAAGTCGGTCGCTATCGCCGCATCGTGCGGCGCGGCTCGGTCGAGCGGCTGCGTCAATGCCTGGCCGAGGTGGCGATCGAGCCGCGCCGCTACACGTTGCACGCCCTGCCCGGCATTCCTTGGCGGGCGATTGGCTCGGCGGCGCGGCGGCTGAAGGCCGATTTGATTGCGATGGGCGCGGTCGGTCGCGGCGGCCTGGTCGGGTTGTTGATCGGCAACACGGCCGAAAAAGTGTTGCACACCTCGCAGGCGTCGGTGTTGACCATCAAGCCCGACGACTTTGTGTCTCCGGTGCCGCCGGCGTAGGAAAGCCCAGTTCGTCTAAAAACGCCAGGGTGGTGTCCTAAAAGTTGAGTTACTTTGGTGCGGCGGGCCAGTTTGGTCTTGAGCTCTAAGGCCGGATTCTTCATCAGGCCCCACTTCGCATCAGGTACAATTGGGCTATGCCACCACTGCCCAGCGATCCTGAACCTGCCTCCCTTCAGCCTGATCGGAACGCGAGATCCCTGCGTGGGCGATACGGCCCCTTGGCGTTGTTGGTCGCGCTGTTCGCGCTGCTTGATTTTTTCGTGCCGTTCACGGCTCGCTACTGTGCTGGGCCGGGCTCTCGAGGTGAAGATCTCGGTTTTTCCGATGAATCTGGGGCGGAGTTTTCGGTCGGCATGACGACGCCGGCAAGCGAGCTTTACTTAAGTGCCGTATTGATCGGAACGCCGCTGGCCGCAATTGCACAGCAAGCGGTGCTGGCGGTATGGGCGGTGTTTGGACCAGGACGTTGGCCGCTACGATTCGTGTTGATGATCGCCGCATCGATAGGCTGCTATGGTTTGATCGAGACGCAACTGTTGCAACCTGTCGAAACATGGGTGGATGCGGCGCGCGGGCTGGCGACGATACCGCTGAACTTCCTGGCGGTAGCCGCGCCCCTGGCGGCATGGCGGTTCTGGAGCGGACGAACCTTGTCCCAAGTCAACGACGGCGCCGCGGCTGACCCACACGGCCGCTCAAGGAACCGCCATTTCTCGCTTCGCGACCTGTTGGCCGCGACGGCTTTCGACGGCCTTGGGCTGGCCCTCGCTCGCTGGACCACACTTCTCGACGGGGCGTCCGATGAAACTACCGTTGGGATCGCCTACTTCACCCTTGCCGCGATGGTTTGGTCGATCGTTTACGTTTGTCCGTTGGCCTGGGGCCTGCTCGCGCCACGCCATGCCCGTCGTGCCTTCGTCTTCGGTTTGACCTATACGGCGCTTTGGCTCATCGTCCCCAATGCGTTTGCCTTAAGCGGCAATCGATCCACGATCGATTTGGGGATGAACCTCGGACTAGCGTTGGCCTTAACTGTCACCGCGCCGGCCAGCCTTCTTGTTTGGCGGTGGTGCGGTTATCGGTTGATTTGACTTCGGCCGAGGGCCCCGCCCCGATGAACCAAGCGCTCGGCAGCCGCGTAGAAACAAGTAGCGGACCAACCCTGGCGGCTTAGCCACGGCGCCGCAACCAGGGAACTCAACGGCCGCGAAGCGCGTCGAAAGTAATCGCGGGGCGATTTCTTACACTCGCGGTGAACCTCCGCATCGGCGCCTGGGGCGCTGAGCCTTCTAAATTCCGGGCTCTTCCGCCGAATCTGTGGGTGGCTTACCGCTGTTCGGCCGCGCGACGCAGCCCTGCGCCGGCGTGCGGCCCAGAATCAAGCCGGCGAAAACCGACCCAGCCACTCGTCTGGTACAACACAGGGAGACGATCGCCGGCTCGCCCGCCACCGTGACGCGGTCAGGGGGCGGTCGCAAGGCCGCGGACAGCCACGACCCCTGCCAGCTTGCCTGGCAGGTGAAGGAGTTTGGAGGCTAGT
>JAICLL010000073.1 GCA_025927475.1 Pirellulales bacterium | reverse complement strand
GGCCCCCGGCGGCCTCCCCCCGGTCGGGGGGGCCCCGGGCCGCCCAACTTTTTGGGCGCAATTGGGGGGCCCCGGCGGCCCCCCCCCCCGACGCCGCCCGAAGCGGTCCCATCGTCGGACAGAAGTCTTTTGTCGGCCGATTATGGCGAAGCAGTCGAAGCGAAAAGCATCATCCGCAAGAAGTCGGGTTGCGAAAACGAGCGGGTCGCGACGCGCCTCGCCGCAAAGGGCCCGCGCGCGAACGAAACATTTGCCGCCACTCACCGGCCTCGCCCGCGACCTTTTCACTCACGTTTTAAACAGCATCGCCTTTGAAAACTATCGCGATTGTTGCGCCGTCGACGACTTGGCCGCGAAGCTGGGCAAGACCAGTGGCCGGTTGCAACCGGCGGTGCGCAAGTTGGTGGAAGCGGGTTACGTCACGGCCGAGGGTGAGGTGTTTCCGGTCATCTATCCCACGGTGGCAGCGCTGCGGCAACAAGATCCCAAACTGAGCGTCGACGAAGCCAAAGCCATTCTGGCGAAAGCGCGAGGCGGATAAGCCACGCGGACCGCCGCAGTTGGCCGATCGGTTTTGGTAGTCGGAGGCGTCAGCGAAGGCAGTTCAAGCCGCGCCTCTCGCGCCCCCCGATGCGCACCGTGGTGGGCATCATGCTACTTGTGAGGGGGAGAGGGGCATGTGCGTCGGTGGCCTAGTGCTGCTTCAGATCCTCGGCAAACGCACGGGGGTTCAGCTCATCGCCGGTGGCGAAGCGGGTCAGCTCGTTCCAGGGCAGCGTGCGGCCGGGGGCGAAGACGCGCTCGCGCAGGAACTGCCCGACCTCCTGCCGGCCGGTGTAGTCGACCGTCCGCGGATCGGCGCCGTCGAAGACTTTCAGCGCGATGGCATGATTCAACTGGCAAGCGAACAACTCGCCCATCATGTAGTTGTGGTAGTAGGCCGGCGCCACCACGATGTGAATCTTGCTGGCATAGTCGGGGGCGTCGCGGTTTTCGGGCCGCTTGATCTGCTGATATTTCTCGACCAGCGTCCACCACAGATCGTTCAGGTCTTGATCGGGGTTCCCATACAACTCCTTTTCGAACCGCAGCATCACCTGGCACCAGCGCGAGAAAATCAACAGCTTGTTGCGTCGCATCAATTGCCCGGTGGCATCGAACTCCTTCGGATTGTCGACCGTCACGCCCATCGCCTTCAGCCAGGCGGCGCTTTTGGAAAACCGCTCAAACATCATGGCCAGCCCTTCGGTGGTCAAAATGTGCGCCTCGCCGCGCACGGCGTAGGGCAGGCTGCGTGGAATATAGAGACTGCTATAAACCGAGTGCCCCAGTTCGTGCAGCATGGTGCCCGTCCAATACTCATTGGGCACAATGTTGGCCAGCACGCGCACGTCGCCTTCGCGGTCGATGTCGGTGCAGAAGGCGTGCGGGTTCTTGCCCGGCTTCTCAAACAGATCGCTGCGCTTCAGCACCTGGTCGATGGGCAGGCCGATGCCGGCGTAGAATTTTCGGCACATGGCGGGGATGTCGGCGTCGGCGTAGGCGGCGTCGAGGCTGGTTTCGTAGACGGCGGGCGCCTCTTGAAAGAACGGATCTTGATAATGCCAGGGCTGCAATTCATCGACCGCCACGCCATACAGCTTGCCCAGCCGCCGGTCAATATCGGCCTTGACCACTTCTGAGAACGGCTGCCGCGTCAGGAGGTCCAGTTCGTCGAACAGTTTGAGCACCTGCGGCTGCGTCTGCTCGTTGAGCTCCAGTTGCATCGCATGGTAATCGGCAAAGCCCAGCTCGCGGGCAGACTTGTTGCGCAGCCCGACCAATGTGCGCAGGTCTTGCTCGACTTCGCCGCCCACCTGCTTGCTGGCTTCCCAGACCGCCCGCCGCTCGTCGGAATCGCGCGACTGCTTGAGAATCTTGCGGACCTCGCTGTCGGGCAGTGCGCGGCCGCCCACTTTGGCGCGAAACACGTTAAAACGCATCTCGATGGCGTTGGCCCGCGCCACCATCTGCTTCAGCAGATCGGGATCGACCTGCTTGGGCAGCGCTTGCAGATACAGCAGGCGCACCTGCCGGGCCAACAGCTTGTCGGGCAGCGTGGCCTGATCGCAACGCTTCAGCCGCGCAAAACGCTCGCGGTCGGCCAGGGCCTGATCGAGCTGGTTTTCGGCCTCTTGTTTGTGCTGGTAGGCTTCGTCTTTGCCGGTGACGTTGGCGTCCCACCAACGGCGGCCCACCTCGATTTCCAACGGACGAATGCGTTGCTCATAGTCGGCGATGATCCGACGGGCAAGATCGGCATCGGTCTCCGCCGCAGCAGGTTGGCCGGAAAAAACAGTCATGGCGATGCTCAACAGGAAAACGACAAGCGAGATTCGGCGAAATTGCATGGCGGGCAAGGCAGGTCGGTGGGGGAACAAGGAAGCCGCGTGGCGCCTATCACCTTACCGCCCGACACGGCATAACGCAAAGGCTTGCACCTCGGGGAGGCTCTCTTGGCTCGTACCGTCCCTTGGCGAGGTCCAATGACAATCTCCTATCTTTGTCGCCATGTTGTACTTGGGTAAACTTGTCGTACACGAAGGCGATGACTACACAGCCTTGCGACCCACGATCGCAGTATGTTTTCTGGACACTTCGCTCTTTTCCGCATTGCAGGATTATCATCTCGTGTTTGAGCTTCGAGAGCGCCTCCGACAGGAGCTCTTTACGGATCAGTTGGCGGTGCATATTCTGGAATTACCGAAGTTTCACAAGGAGCTTTCTGAGCTAACGACGCCGCTCGATCGGTGGCTCTACTTTTTACGGCACGGCGAAGAGCTTGACGCGCAAGCGGTGCCCGTGCCTCTGGACGTGCCGGAAGTCCGCTGGGCTTTAGGAGACCTGTTTATGATTTCGCGCACTGATCCCGACCGTGAATTGTACGAAGCCAGGTTGAAAGAACGCCGCGATAAGGCGGCCCTTTGGGACGCTGCGCTTGCGGAAGGGCGCGCAGCAGGTCGCGCGGAGGGACGCGCGGAAGGCCAAGCGGAACTGCGGCGAGCCGACATTCACCGAGAGCAAACGAGGCGTGGCCTAGAGGTAACGTCGATGGAAGAACTCCAAAAACTCTCCCTGGATGAGTTGGAAAAAATCTGGGCGGCTCTGCAGACCAATCGCCTGGATCGTCCGTAACTGGTGACGACGGATCGCGGACGCACTGTGGCCTCGTATCGCAGATGTTCGCGGCGGTGGCTCAGGAACCTATGCGCCCGATTCGCCCGTTGCCATCAGCGTCGCTCGCTTAGCGGATTTCGTGGTCGATGCTCATGACCAACGGGCCGAACTGGCAAGCAGGGTTTCACTCC
The DNA here is from genome assembly GCA_025927475.1 of Pirellulales bacterium. Classification (GTDB taxonomy): domain Bacteria; phylum Planctomycetota; class Planctomycetia; order Pirellulales; family JAICIG01; genus JAICLL01. The sequence goes on along the minus strand of JAICLL010000073.1, from coordinate 26,962 downwards.
CCACGCCAGCCAAATGCCAGGAATCTGTCCGCTGGCGATCTCCTGGCATAGCGGTGGCGACATCTCGTGCTTTGCCGGCAGGCTGATCCAGAGCGCACCATCTCACAAAACAGCCCACCAACCCGCAAAAAAGACGATCGCGGGAAAAGCCGACAACCGATGATGTAGGAGATATGACGATTTTGCAAGCGACAGACGGCCGGGCGGTTTCCGCCGGCGGCGCGGGCCAGCGCGCCGGGAATGTCGCGGTGTGCAAACGTCGCTATCTCCGTGCGGTTGTCGCAGTGATGGCTGTTCTGGCGGCGTTTCAAGCGCAAGCCCAAGAAGCAACCATTATCCAGAAGGGCCGAATTCCGGTCCTGCGCCAACACGAGTCGAGCTTGGGCACCATGCCCGGCGCCGGCGGCAACTTGTCGGGCAATGCGCCGGATGCCAATCGCCCCATTATCGGCGGCGCACCGGGCGCCACTACCCCAAATGTTCCACCTTCTCTCTCCGACCCAAATGTCGGCGGTTACCAAAACATGGGAGGCGCCGGCATCGGCGCCATTCCCGAACTACCGCCCCCCGAATTGCCGCTGTTCGGTGTGCTGCGGCTTCCGGGCCAGGAAGATCCGGGCCCGCCGGGCGGGCTGACGCTCGACGCCGCACTTCAGCGGCTCGTGGCCACGAATCTCGATTTGCGAAGCCGCTTTTTGGAAATCCCCCAGGCCCGCGCCGATGTGTTGACCGCCGGCCTGTATGCCAACCCGTTGGTGTTCTTCGACACGCAACTGATTCCCTATGGATCGTATGGCCCTCAACGGCCCGGCGGCCAAACCCAGTACGACCTGAACATCTCGCATCCGCTCGACTTATCGCATAAGCGACGCGAACGCACCCGCGTGGCTGCTTTGGCCAAGAAAGTGATCGAGGCGCAATATCAGGATGCGGTGCGCGTGGAAATCGCCAATCTTTACGAAGCCTATGTCGGCACGTTGCTGGCCCGCGATGCCGTTCGCTTTTCGAAGGCCGCCTTCGACGGATTGAACCAGGTGCTCACCACGATCGGCGAGCAGCAGGCCGGCAAGATCGCCACGCAGGCCGACGTCGACAGTGTGTTGATCCAGCGCGAGCTTGCGGCATCGAGCCTGGTCGATTCGGAGCGAGCCTATCAGAATGCCAAGGTACGGCTCGGCGAACTATTGGCCATACCGCCTGCCCAGGCCGAGCGGATCGAGCTGCGCGGCAGTCTGAAGGTCAATGCCCCGCCGCCGCCACTGGGCGCGCGGCTGTTGACGCTGGCACAAGAATATCGGCCCGACTTGCGCGCCTTCCGCCTCGGTGTGTCCCGCAGCCAAGCCGACGCCCAGTTGGCCTTGGCGAATCGCCTGGCGGATGTTTACGTGCTGTTTCAACCGTTCACCTATCAAGACAACCGTCCGTTCGGCACCCAGAGCGCCACCTCGTGGGCTGGCGGCCTGACGGTTCCCGTGCCGTTGTATAATCGAAACCAGGGAAACATCCAGCGGTCGCGGATCAACATCGAGCAATCGAAGATTGAACTGGCAGCGCAGGAGCTTCGAGTTGCCGCCGAGGTGCGGCAAGCGGAAAACGAGTATTTGGCGGCGCGAGCTAGTGTCGAGCGCATGGAACGAACCATTCGCCCGGCGGCGGATCGCGTGCTCGCCACGGCGCGTCTTCGTTGGCGCAGCGGCGAAAAGGACGTTCTGTTTTACCTGGGCGCCATCCGCGACTATAATACCTTCGTGCGCCAATACTTGACCGATTGGTTGCGCTTTCGCCGCGCGATGTTGCGGCTGAACACGGTGGCCGGGCAGCGGCTGTTGCCCTGATCCGTATTCACGCGACAGCGGCGAGACCGTGGCGTTCGTGTTACCGGTGGCGTTTGTGTACCGGTGGCGTTTGTGTACCGGTGGCGTTTGTGTACCGGTGGCGTTTGTGTACCGGTGGCGCGCGATTTGCCCCGCCCGGCAGTGCCTAAACGCTCCGCTTGGCGCCGCGCAGTCTCGGGTCGCGCAGTCTCGGGGCCGAATGCTTCGCGGATCCTGCGCACGCTGCGCCGTGGCGGATCCTGCGCACGCTGCGCCGTGAAAGCGGAATTTCTGGCTGGATTGTCGCGGTGGCTGCGTCAAATTGTCGCACCGCGCCTCGATTTGCCACGAGCTCTGCATCGGTTTTGCTCGTCGAAACCGGGCGGAGAATTCTGTCTGCCAAGGCGGGGCATTTCATGGAGGATGAAGCTGAAGTTGTCACGGATGGCGTAGGCTACAGAGACGGTTGCCGGTTCGCGCTGGCGGCTGACCAAAAACAGTAAGTGCCGAGGGCGCCATTCATGCAGCTTGTGTCGAATGTGGTTTCCATTCCCCGTCGTGTATGGGTGGTGGTTGGACTAGTGTTCCTTGCGCTAACGGTGTTGGCCGGTTCGTTTTGGCGGCCCTGGTGGCAAGAAACCATCAGCACCGATGAAGCGCAAACCAGCACGCAGCCTCCGCCTGCTCCGTTCTCGAAAGAGGTGCGGGCCGACGCTCGGCAGCAGGACGACCTGGGCATTGTCACCGCCGAGGTTTCGACGGGCACGGTCAGCGCGGTGTTCACTGCTCCGGGCCAAATTGTTCCGGATGAAAGCCAGTTCGCTTACATCACTCCCCGTGCCAAGGGCATCATTCGCGATGTCCACGCCCAGATAGGCCAGCACGTGCGAAAGGGAGATCTGCTGACGACGATCGACAGCTCAGAAGTGGCCCAGGCTCGCTTGAGTCTGATCGATGCCTTGACGCGGCTGGAGATTGCCCGAGCCAAGCTCAACTGGGAAGAGACGATCTACCACAACGGCCTGGACATGATCGAAGCCCTGCGCGGCGATCCCGATCCCGATCAGGTACAGAAGAAGTTCGCCAAGCGGCCGGTCGGCAAGACGCGCGAGCAGTTGCTTACGGCGTACGCCCAATATCACCTCTCGCAAATCACTTCGGCGCGCTACGATAAGCTGAGTAAGCAGGACGCCGTGCCGCTGATGCGGGCCCAGCAGCAGCGGGCCACGTATCAGGTCGATCGCGCCTCGTTTCAAGGCTTGATGGACCGGATGGCGTTCGAGATCACACTGGAATACACCCAGGCACGCCAGGAGCTGCGCGAGGCGCGGACCGCGGTCAAGGTGGCCCGCGAAACGCTGCGCGTGTACGGCGTGCCCATTGACAAGCTCGCCGAACAATTCGAGTCGGGCGAGCTGACCGGCGACGGAGGCGACGGCGAGCCGAAGGCGACGCTGCGCGAAGCCGCCGAGGCGACGATCGCGCCTTCCCGCGATGTCTCGGAGCTGATGAAGGCCGAAGGCGAGCCGGTCAGCACCTATGAGCTGCTCGCTCCGTTCGACGGCACGGTGCTGCAGCGCGAGCGGATTGTGCCGGGAGTCGTCGTCGACGGAACCAATCATCTGTTTACGATGGCGGGGCTGGATACGGTTTGGGTCGAGGCGCACGTCCACGAAAGCGACTTCGACTTGCTCAATCGAAGCAAAGGAGGCCGGGTGCAGTTCACTTCTCCCGCGTATCCGGGTGAAGAGTTCGAGGGCCAGGTTCTCTACACCGGAAACCTGGTGGACCAAAAGAGCCGCATGGTGCGAATGCTGGCCACGGCTGAGAACCCCGAGCGCAAGCTCAACCCCGGCATGTTCGTCAACGTCGAGATCCACAGCCAGGACGCGCGCAATGAGCCGAAGATTCCCGAATCGGCGTTGCTCACCAACGGGGACGCGCACTTTGTCTTCGTGCAGACGGGGCCCGAACGCTTCGAGCGCCGCCAGGTGGAAATCGGGCGGCGCAAAGGTGACGAGGTGGCCGTCACCCGTGGCCTCGATGCGGGCGAGCGCGTGGTTGTCGAGGGCGCCTTCGAGTTGAAGGCGAAATCGCAGTCGCAGCCCCAATGATGGGTGGCTGGATTTTCGCATTCGAGGTTTAGATTCACAGGCCATGTTTGATTACCTCATCGGCGCCGCGCTCAACAACCGTGCGATCGTCGTGCTGCTTCTGATCGCCCTGGTCGCTGGCGGCGTCTGGTCGGGCCTGCAGTTGCCTTTCGACGCCCTGCCCGACATCAGCCCCACGCTGGTAGCGGTGTTGACCGACGCCCCGGCGCTGGGACCCGAAGAGGTCGAGCAGTTCATCACGATCCCGATCGAGAACGGCATGAACGGCATTCCCAAGATCGAGGAAGTCCGCTCGATCTCGCAACAGGGATTGTCGATGGTGCGGCTGATTTTCGAAGAAGGCACCGATATTTATTGGGCGCGGGCCCAAGTCGCCCAGCGGCTTCCGCAGATTCGCGCCCTCATTCCCGAAGGTTTCGGCCAGCCCGAGATGGGGCCGATCACCACGGGTCTCGGCGAGATCTTTCAGTTCGAGGTGAAGAACTCACCCGACAACCAACACCCGCTCTCGCTGATGGAGCTGCGCACCATTCTCGACTGGGAGGTGGCCCGGCCGCTAAAAAGCGTGCCGGGCGTGATCGAAGTCAATTCCTTCGGCGGCGAACTGAAAACCTATCAGGCCCGGCTCGATCCCCACCGCCTGACCGCCCGGCAGATCGCGGTGAACGAGGTGTTCGACGTGTTGCGAAAGAACAACAGCAACGCCGGCGGCGGCTATATCGACAACAACGGCGAAGTGCGCATCGTCCGCGGCGAGGGCCTCATCTCTACGCTGGAAGACATGGACGACGTGGTGATCGACACCACGCCGAGCGGCACCCCGATCTTCATTCGCGACGTGGGGCACTCGGTCAACGCCCCGATGATTCGCAAAGGCGCCGTGACGCGCGACGGCAAGGGCGAGGCCGTCACCGCGATTGTCTACATGCTGATCGGCGAAAACGCGCGCGTGGTGGTCGGCCGCGTCGAAGACAAACTCGCCGAAATTCGCGCCAAGCTCAAGCCCAAAGGCGTGACCATCGACACCTTCTACAACCGGAGCACACTGATCGAAAAGGCGATCGACACCGTCGCCCACAACCTGGCCGAGGGCGGTGTGCTGGTGGTGGTGGTGTTGCTGTTGATGCTCGGCAATCTGCGGGCCGGTCTGATTGTGGCGGCCGCCATCCCGTTGTCGATGTTGTTCGCCGTCAGCCTGATGCTCTATTTCGGCATCACCGGCAGCTTGATGAGCCTGGGCGCCATCGACTTCGGGCTGATTGTCGATAGTTCGGTGATTGTCGTCGAAAACTGCGTCAGCCGTCTCTCGCACGCCGGCGACCGCCGCCCGGTGATCGAAGTCATCCGCGCGGCCACCCGCGAGGTGCGCAAACCGGTCGTGTTTGGCGTGGCGATCATCACCATGGTCAACCTGCCGATTCTGGCGCTGGAGGGCGTCGAGGGCAAGATGTTTCGGCCCATGGCCCTGACGCTTGTCTTCGCGCTGACGGGTTCGCTCATGCTATCGCTGACCGCCACGCCCGTGCTGGCCTCGTTCTTCTTGGCCAAAAGCGACGAGGAGAAAGAGGCGTTCGTGATTCGCTGGGCGAAGCGCCTGTATCAACGCCCGCTGGACCGCGTGCTCAATCATCCCGTGCTCGTCGCGGGGGTGGCACTGCTCGCTTTGGGGCTGACGGTGCCGATCGCCCTGATGTTGGGCGGCGAATTTATTCCCAAGCTCGACGAAGGCGATATCGTCATCGTGGTGACGCGGCCGGGCAGCGCCTCGCTGGCGCAGGGAATCGAAGAGACGATGCGCCTGGGCGGCGCCATGATCGATCGCTATCCCGACGAGATCCGTTCGGTGGTCTGCCGGACCGGAAGACCCGAAATCGGCATCGATCCGGCCCCATTGAACCGGACCGACTTCTTCATCTTTCTGAAAGACTACGACCACTGGACGCGCGTCAAAGACAAAAGCGCGATGATCCGCGAATTGGAAAAAACCTGTCACGAGCTGGCGCCCGGCGCCGAACTGAACTTCAGCCAGCCGATCGAAGTCCGCTTCAACGAGATGATTTCGGGCGTCCGGGCCGACCTGGGCATTGCGCTGTTCGGCGACGACCTGAACATGCTCAACAAAAAAGCGCTGGCCATCGCCGACTCGCTGCGCAAAGTGCCCGGCGCCCAAGACGTCAAGATTCAGCCGATCAAGGGGCTGCCGTATTTGCGCGTGATCGTCGATCGGGCCCGCATCGCCCGCTATGGCATCAACGCCGCCAGCGTGCTCGACGCCGTGCGGGCGCTCGGCGGGGCGACCATCGGCCAGGTGGTGGTCAATCAACGGCGGTTCGATCTGCAGGTTCGTTATGCGCCGGAGTATCGCAGCGACATCGACACCATCGGCGAGCTGATGATCGCCGATCCCTTGGGACGCATGATTCCGCTGGAGGATCTGGCCGACATTCGCATGGAAGACGGCATCTATGAAATCCGCCGCAAAGACCGCCACCGCCGCGCGTTAATCCAAGCCAATGTGCGCGGCCGCGACCTGGCCAGCTTTGTCGCCGAAGGCAAAAGCCAGGTCGCCTCCGACGTTCCGCTGCCCGAAGGCTATCACCTGGAATGGGGCGGCACGTTCAAGAACCTGCAATCGGCCACGCGCCGGCTGCTGCTGGTGGCGCCGGTGGCGCTGGCTCTGATTTTCCTGCTCTTATATGGAACGTTCCATTCGGTGAAGCTCGGGATGCTGATCTTTTTATCAGTGCCGTTCGCCGCCATCGGGGGCATCTTGGCGCTCTACCTTCGCGGCCTCGACTTCAGCATCTCGGCCGGCGTGGGGTTCATCTGTCTGTCAGGCGTGGCGGTGCTCGACGGCCTGGTGCTGATCACCGCCACCCGCAACCATGTCGAAGAAGGCATGCCGGTGCATGAGGCCGCGCGCGAGGCGGCGATGAGTCGGCTGCGCCCCGTGCTGATGACCGCTTGCGTGGCGACGCTCGGATTCATTCCGATGGCCGTCTCGGCTTCCGCCGGCGCCGAAGTGCAACGCCCGCTGGCGACGGTGGTCATCGGCGGGCTGCTGACGAGCACGCTGCTGAACCTGATCGTGGTGCCCACGATCTATCATTGGTTCGATCCTGGCATTGAGGACGTCGGCGAGCCGACAAGCGCCGCGGAAGGCTGAGCCTCGCGGCGAGCCGACCTCAGTCCACGTTCGCGGCGGCGCCCCACTCGCCGCCAAACACAAATTGCGAGAGTGGCTTCCGCGGCCGCTGCACAAGATCGCGCTCGCGCAACTTTTCGGGCAGCGCGTTCGGATCGCCCGCATAACCGATTGCCAGCCCGGTCAGTGGCTGCACGCCTGCGGGGATGCGATAGAGTTCACGCGCTCGCTCGGGCACAATGCCGATCATCTGATGCACGAACAGCCCGCGGACCGTGGCCTCGAAGGTCAGGCTGGCGCTGGCCAGACCCAGATCATGCACCGCGGCCGCGTTCGGCTGGCCGGTCCGCGCAAAGTGCAAGTTCGTGCAGCCCAAGGCCAACACCGGCGCCGCCTTGGCCCAGACCTGATTGCCTTCCACCAGGCACGAGAGCAACCGCTCGAACTCGCCGGGATTCGCCTTGGTTGCCACAAGGTAAGCCCACGGCTGTTCATTGTACGACGACGCCGCCCAGCGCGCGGCCTCGAAAAGTGAGCGCAGGTCGTCGTCGGACACGGGCCGGTCGGCAAAGGCGTAAGGACTCCACCGCCGAGTCAACAATTCATGAATCGGACGGTCGGGCTTCGCGTGCTTGGGGTGAGTTGTCATTTCGGGGCTGTCCGATTGCCACGGTCCGTGCCTAAAATCGACGCACAAGTCCTTTTACTCTTACTGCAAACTTTATGCAATCCAGCCGAATAGGAACCATCGTTGGCCCGACCGTCTTATTTCTGGTGGTCCCGGCCATCGCCGTGGAATCGCCGACTGCTGCAAGGGAGCAGGCCGATCCGCCGGGCGTGGTGTTGCGAGAATTCATTTACCAGACGGCGCCCTTTCCGGAATGTCACGCCTCGACTCTGGCCGAAACTCAGGGCGGGCTTGTGGCAGCCTGGTTCGGCGGCACCGAAGAAAAGCATCCCGATGTAGGCATCTGGCTCTCGCGGCAGATGGACGGCAAATGGTCCGCTCCGGTTGAAGTGGCCACCGGCGTAACGCACGAAGCTGACGGTGGCAAGGCGGTTCGCTACCCCACCTGGAACCCGGTGCTCTTTCAACGCCAGGCGGGGCCGCTGCTGCTGTTCTATAAGGTTGGACCATCGCCGAACACCTGGTGGGGCATGTTGATGACCTCGCGCGACGGCGGGCAGACCTGGTCTGAGCCGCGCCGCTTGCCCGACGGCATTCTTGGGCCGATCAAGAATAAGCCCATCGAGCTGGCCGGGGGCGATTTGTTGTGCCCGTCGAGCACCGAGTCGCTCGAAAAGCCAAGCCGCTGGCAAATCCATTTCGAGCGCACTACGGACTTGGGCGCCACCTGGCAGAACTCCGGGCCGCTGAACGACGGCGTGGAATCGAGCGCGATCCAGCCGAGCATTCTGGTCTTGCCCGGCGGCAAGCTCAAAGCGCTGGGCCGCACGCGGCAAGGCAGCGTGTTCCAGATCGATAGCAACGACCGCGGCAAGACCTGGGGCAAGCTGACGGCGACCGAATTGCCGAATCCGAACTCGGGCATCGACGCCGTGACGCTCCGCGACGGGCGGCACCTGTTGGTCTACAACCACACGCGCCGCGGGCGATCGCCCTTGAACGTGGCCGTCTCTCGCGATGCGGTCGATTGGCAGCCGGCGCTGGTGCTTGAGAGCCAACCCGGCGAATACAGCTATCCGGCAATCATTCAGACCGACGACGGCCTGGTGCACATCAGCTACACCTGGCAGCGGAAGCGAATTCGCCACGTGACGGTCGATCCGGCGAAGTTGATAAATCCGTAACCGGCCTACTCCACCGGTCCTTGCACGCCGCCGGCAAACAATTCGTTTTCCTCTTCGCGGCTGATGAGAATTTCGGGCTTGTAGCCGCCCAGCGCTTTATCGCGCAGGGCGATTAAGCCAAACACAACAACCAACACGGCCGGCAACGCGCTCACATAGCGGAAGGCAAACGCCGCTCCTTCTTTTTCCGCGTCGACGATATGCGCCTTTTGCTCCGGCGATAGCTTTTCCACCACGTCACCGCTGATTTTTTGCGTCGTGGGAATACCGGCAACCTTGAGCACCCAGTTCGATTCTTCGGCCACAATCGCCACAGATCGCAGGTCGCCGGGCACGGCCGCCACCGATTCTCGATCATAGATATAACCCATGACCGGCAGCACCGCCGCAATGGAAAGATTGCCCACGCAGCCCATCAGACCCAGTAGCCAAGCACCGCCACGCGGGAACCGTTCCGCGGTCACGCCCAGCATCGTGGGCCAAAAGTAAGCGACGCCGATACCGAATATCGTGGCAAACGCAAAAACCGTCGCCGGAGTCGTCGCCGTGCTCAGCAAATAAAGTCCCACGCCCGATAATGTCGCCGAAATGGTCAGCATGCCGACGGGCGAAAGCTTATGCGCCAGCGGGCCGGCGAAGTGCCTTAGCACGAACATCAAGGTGCTGGTATAGATGAGCACGGTGGTCCCCGAAAAGCTGCCTTTGGTGATACGCGTGATGACCGATTCCTGCCACTGCTGCGGCCCCAGCTCGGTGGCCGCGGTTAATAGCATGCAAAATGCCCAGACGAGAAACATCGGCCGATAGGTCTCGCGGAACATCTCGCCGGTCGAAACGCCTGAAGCCACGCGCTCGGTTTCCGGGAACTTTTGCGTCATGCAGAGCAGAAAATAAATGACGCCGGGAATGGTAATCAGCCCCATCAACGCTTGCCAGCCGAAACCCATGCCCGCGAACCGCGTGAAACCCAGATCGAGTCCCTTACCCATCGACCGCGCGATCAGGCCGCCCAGAATCAAGCCGCCCGGCCACCAAGCGTGCAGTACGTTCAAATAATGCGTCTTGCGATCCGGAAACAGCGTGGCGGCCAGCGGATTGATGGCAATCTCGACCAGCCCGTTGCCGCAGCCGGCCACAAACGTCGCGCCAAACAGGATATTAAAACTGTCCACTCGACATAAATCGAAGAAAACCCATTGGCCGTGCGGCGCGAAGATCGTCCCAAACACCCCCGCCATGTGGCAGACGAATGCCAGGAATAGAATCCGCTTCATTCCCAACAAATCGCAAAGCGGCGCCCCCAAGAACATCGCCGCCGCCATTCCCCAAAACGCCCCGCTGGCGATCCAGCCACGGTCTTCTTGCGAAAGGCCAAATTCGATGCCCAGATCGGGCAAAATGTCTCCCCGAATGATAAACGTGAAAGCTGAGGTAATTAGGGCAATACAGCTTGCCACGAACAGCGTTCGTGCGTTCATTCAGGGAGCTCCTGTAAGGGCGGGTGGGCGGGGTCGGTGAGTGCGAGCTGGCAAGCTTACGAGTATAACGAGCGGATCGGCGGTGTAAACTTTTGACGCATCAATCCTTCCGTCGCCAAACCCAGCTTGACCCAGCCTGCGTAATCGACATAGCATATGCCACTTTTTACCGGGCATGACCCCAGTGCCGGGACTTACCTTGAATTCGCCGCGATTCGCCTCTGGCTGGTGGCTGTGCGGAGTGCTGGCCCTTGCGCTGGCGCTGCGTGTGGGGGCCTGCGCCTGGTGGCAGTCGCGGCTGCCCGCCGGGACGAAATTCGCTTTTGGCGATAGCGATACGTATTGGACGCTGGCCCGCGAGTTGGCCGCGGGGCGTGCCTTTCAGTATGGCTCGCCCGACGCGCGGGTGTTTCGGATGCCGGGCTATCCGCTGCTGCTGGCGCCGCTGTTTGTGGCCAACGCGCAACCGCCGGTGATGTGGGGACGGTGGCTCAGCGCGGTCTGCGGCACACTGGCCGTCGCGGGCGTGTATGTGCTGGCCGCGCGATTGTTCGACCGCCGCGCGGCGCTGTTGGCCGCGGCATTGGCGGCGGTCTATCCGGGCGCCATTGCCATGAGCATAGTGCTTCTGAGCGAAGCGCCGTTTTGCCCGTTGGTCGTCGCGCAGCTCGCCAGTTGGGCGGCAAGTTGGCAGGCGGGTGAAGCGAGCGCGGGCCGATCTGTCAATCGGCGGTCGATGCTGTGGGCCGTGGCTTCGGGAGGCTTGGCAGGGTTGGCCACGTTGATGCGGCCCAGTTGGTTGCTGTTTATACCGTTTGCCCTGTTGCTGGGCTTGGTGTTGTGCGATCAACGGCGGCGGCTGCTCGGTGGCGGGCTGGTGATGATCGCCGCGCTGGTGGCCGTATTGCTGCCTTGGTGGATCCGCAATGCGCAGGTGATCGGCCACTTTGTGCCAACCACGTTGCAAGTGGGCGCCAGCCTTTACGATGGTTTGAATCCCCAGGCCGATGGCTCGAGCCGCATGGATTTTGTCGCCGAGTTTGAAAGGATCGAGCGACGCAACGATGCGGTGAGCGAAGAGCCGTTTGAATACCGGCTCGACCGCCGGCTGCGGCAGGCGGCCATCGATTGGGCCGTCGGGCATCCATCGGAAGTCGCCTGCCTGGCCGCGGTGAAATTCGCCCGGCTTTGGAACGTATGGCCGAACGACCCCAAGCAGCGTGGTGGATTGGTGCGTTGGATTAGCGCCGCTGCCTTTCTGCCGGTGCTGATGCTCGCCATGGTGGGCATTGGGCGCACACGCGGTCGATGGTGGCCGGCCGCGTTGTGTTGGCTGCCCGCGGTTTATCTGACGACGCTGCATGTGGTATTTGTCAGTTCCATCCGTTATCGCGAGCCGGCAATGCTGGGCCTGATCGTGCTGGCCGCATCGGTGTTCGCCAGGCAGGTGAACGAATGAGATCTCTTCCACCAGGTTCTGTGCCCGCGGTCGGATGGTCCAACCGCAGCGTAGGGTGGGCCGAGCGCAGCGAGTCCCACCTTCGGGCGCATCGGACCCGTCGGCGCAGCGCCGCCGGAAAAGGTGGGACTCGCAAGCTCGTCCCACCCTACGGCCTCTTCCGGCGCAACGGCCTGCACGGCATTCCGCGGAAGGGCATCGCAACACCGATTCGCAGCTCGCGGGACGGCACGGCGCCCGTTCCCTACAGACGTGTAGGGTGGGCCGAGCGCAGCGAGTCCCACCTTCGGGCGCATCGGACCCATCGGCGCAGCGCCGCCGGAAAAGGTGGGACTCGCCAGCTCGTCCCACCCTACGGCCTCTTCCGGCGCAACGGCCTGCACGGCATTCCGCGGAAGGGCATCGCAACACCGATTCGCAGCTCGCGGAACGGCGCGGAGTCCGTTCCCTACCGACGTCGAACGAGGTTTCCGCGGAGCATCGCACCTTGATCCAATCTTGCTGGCGAACTTGCAAGTCGGTCGCGCTGCTGCTGGTGCTGGCGGCGGCGGTGGCGGTGCCATGGTTTTATCACCGCTTCGACGACGAAGTGCGGCGACGGGTCGAAGCGCGGCTGGCCGAACAATATCCGAAGCTTCGCGTCAGCGTTCGTTCCGCCCGGCTGGTGGTAGGTCAGGGGGTCGAGATTCGCGGCCTATCGATTGCCGAACCCGAAGCGAACGGGCCGACGGCCGAACTGGCCTACATCGAAGAAATCTTCCTGCAAGGCAACACCGAGTGGGCCGAGTTGCTCCGGGGCGAGCTTTCGATCCAGAAAATCGTATTGCGCCGGCCCACCGTGCGCGTGACTCAACGGCCCGACGGTAGTTGGAGCGCCGCGCGGCTGCTGCCCTTGCCCAAGCTGAGCAAAGACGCCCCGCGCGGCGTCATCGAAAACGGCGTCATCGAGATCATCGATCCGGCGAAACCGCATGGCGGATCGTTCGCCCTGCGCGACGCGCAGTTGAAGTTCGAGCCGGCGCAGCTCAAAGCGACTAAGCCGGCGGCAAAACAGCCAGGCGGCAAAGCACAGCGAAGCCCGGCCCGCTCGCTCGTCCGATTGCAAGGACATTGGACGGCCGATCATGTGCAGCGGCTCGATATCGACGCGGTCGTCGATACCAGCGGCAAAAGCTGGTCGATGAACGGGGCGGTGGCCGGGCTCGATTTTTCGCCCGAACTGGTGGCGGCGCTGCCCACGGCGGCCTCGCAACGGTTGGCCGAACTGGGCGCGCTGCGCTGCGCCGTCAACGGCCGCTTTACGCTCAGCCACGGTTTGGCCGGCAAGCCTGACTTTGACTTCGATCTCTCGGGGCAGGTTCAACGCGGGCGAATCGAGCATCCGCGGTTGCCTTACCCGCTGACCGATTTGCAGGCCCGCTTCCGCGTAAACCGCCACGGGCTGTCGCTGACCGAGGCCACCGCGCGAAACGGCCAAACCACGTTGCGGGTCGATTTGGAGCGGAAGGGCTTTGCGACCTCGAGTCCCTACACGCTGGTGGCGGAAAGCCGACGCATGCAGTTCGATCAGCAGTTGCGCTCAGTTCTGCCCCTGGCCTGGCAGAGCGAGTGGAGCAAATTCATGCCGGGCGGCGAGTTCGACGTTCAACTGCGGCTCGACTACGACGGCCAGCACTGGCAGCCGCAAGCGGTGGTCGTCTGCCGCAACGTTTCGTTTTCGTATTACAACTTTCCCTATCGGCTGGAACGCGGGCAGGGACGGATCGAGCTGAAAGACAACCTGCTCGACATCGAGCTGAAAGCCTTCAGCGAGGGCGAAGAAGTGCGCATTGTCGGGCAATATCGTAATCCTGGCCCTGGAGCCAGGGGCTTTATCAAAATCCGCGGCGACAATCTGCGGCTCGACGAAAAACTGTTTGCCGCCCTTAAGGAAAAACCACGCCGCATCGTGCGCTCGCTCAACCCGCGCGGCACGTTTAGCGCTTTTGTGCACTTGCGGCACGGCAACGAAGAGCGGCCCGTGCTTCATACGCATCTCGAATTGTCGTTCAACCGCTGCTCGCTACGGTACGACGAGTTCCCCTATCCGCTGGACAACATCCGCGGCGCGATGGTGATGGATGACAACGTCTGGCAATTCAACCAGCTTGTTGGCACCAACGACACGGGCCAGGTCACTTGCAATGGCAGCCTGACGCCCACGCCCGAAGGCAACGATCTGAAGCTCTTGTTTCAGGGCGAAGGCATCGCGCTGGAAGACGAGCTGCGCGATGCGCTGGCCATTCAGAACCCGGCCGCGGCGCGGTTCTGGCGCGATCTGCGCCCGCGCGGCGTCATCAATCTCGAAGCCCTCGTACATCACGCGCCGGGCCACCGCAAGCCCGACGTGACCGTCACGGCTCGGCCGCTCTTCGAGCCGGAGTCGGGCATCAGCACCTCGATCGAGCCGAGCTATTTCCGCTACCGGCTCGAGCGGCTTCGCGGGCGGTTCCGTTACGAGCAGGGCCGGGTGACGCTCGAAAACGTGCACGCCGAACACCGCGGCGTCAAGCTGAATGCCCAGGGCGTCTGCACGCTCGACGGCGAAGGCGGCTGGCGGTTGCACTTCGACCGGCTCGAAGCCGACCGGCTGCGGGCCGACGCCGATCTGATGCAAGCGCTGGGCGGCCGGCTGAGAAGGGCGATCAACGATTTGCGTCCCAAAGGATCGTTCAATCTCAGCGGTGTGCTGGAGTTGGCCAGCGGCGGCGAAACGGCCGGCGGCCTGCACGCCAACTGGTCGAAACTGAACGTGCAATGCCAGGGCGGCAGCATCGACTGCGGCGTGGTGCTCGAAAATATCTTCGGCGGCGTGGTGCTGAGTGGTTCGTTCGATGGCGAGCGGTTCTCCTGCGCCGGCGAGCTGGCCGTCGATTCGATGACCTATCGTGACTTTCAACTGACCGAGTGTCTCGGACCCTTCTGGGTTGACGATCGGGCGGTGCTGCTGGGTCGGGCGGCCGATGCGCGGCGCGGCGCGGCCGCGCCGCGCCGCATCACCTCTCGGCTGTATGGCGGCACGTTGCTGGCCGAAGGACGCGTCACGCTCGGCGAACAACCGCGCTATTATCTTTATGCCTCGTTGAACGACGCCGACCTGGCCCGCTGCGCGCAGGAGTCGATCGCTGGCCGCCAAAAGCTGACCGGACAGATTACCGCCGAAATCGATCTGCACGGCGCGGGCCGCGGGCTGCACAACCTCGATGGCCGTGGCGTCGTCCGGCTACGCAACGCCGAACTGTACGAACTGCCGGTGATGGTGGCCCTGCTCAAGCCGCTCAGCGGGCGGCTGCCCGACACCACCGCCTTCAACACCGCCGACGCCAGCTTTCGCATTCAGGGCGAACACATCTATCTGAACCGCATCGAGTGTACGGGCGACGCCATCAGCCTGCGTGGCAAAGGGCAGATGGGACTGGACCGTTCGATCCAGCTTTCGTTTTATGCGCTGGTTGGGCGGGGCGATGCGCAACTGCCGCTGCTCGACAAGTTGCTCAGCGCGGCGAGCCAGCAGATTATGCAGATTCGCGTGGGCGGCACGCTCGACAACCCGGTATCGCACAACGAGGTGTTTCCCAACGTCGAAGAGGCCCGGCGGTGGTTCCAGGCCGACCTGGCCGCCGGTCAGGCCGGCCAGATCGGCCGCCCCGGCATTACGGGCCGGCGGCCGCTGCGCCGCGCCGCGGCGCCGCCGATGAGCTATGGTTCAAACGGGCCTAGGTAATTCAATTTTTGATTTTCGATTTTGGATTTTGGATTGCGGTCGGCGTAGCCACGCAATTCCCCACAATTCACAATCCAAAATCCAAAATCTAAAATCCAGAATCGAATGAGCATCGGTCCCACTAGTTTTGTCGGCAGCGTCGCGGGCACGCCCCTCAGCCAGGCGAAGGGCGCCGAGCTGGAACGCGCGCAGCACGACGCCGCTGGCCAGGAACGCCAAGTGGCCGGCGATCGCCAGGCCGAAAACGCCGCCGGCGTCGGCAGCACCGAAGAAGAAAGCGCCACCGGCGACCGCGACGCCGACGGCCATCGTCTTTGGGAAAAGCCGCCTGAAAAGCTTGCCGACAACGGTGACGCGACCGCCGATGAGCATCGCGTCAAAGACCCGACCGGCCAAAGCGGCTCGCTGCTCGATCTGTCGGGCTGACGCGGCTTTGCCGAAAAAGCTCCGATTCCGCATGACTTTTTGGCAGGCTGTCTCCAGATGCCAAAGTCGATCGCAATTGGTTTGACATCAATAACTTCGGGCTTTAGTCTAAACGTTTGGACATAGCGGCACCGAAGTCGCCCTCTGGGGTTCATGAAAGGGGCGATTGAAACCTCTTCGCACATCGCCATAATCAGCCCAGCACGCGGATGTGCTGCAGCCTAACATAAGGAGTGACCGAATGTCGCAGAGCAATTATTTTTGGGTTCCGTCCACCATCGAAAACAGTGGATTCAGCAGCGAGCGCAAGTTCGAGGTTGACCTTCCAGCGAATGGCGGCCGGATCGTCGGCGCTGCGTACATCGAGCATTTTCAGGATGGCAACCGCAATCCGCTACCCGAGGGCCAGCCACCATACGGCCAGAAGCTCGATGGATTTGTCCGGTGCCGCGTTATTCGACGTCAGGGTGAAAAGCTGCTCGTTGAATTCCCAGGGACGGAGGTTTTCCACGTTCCACCGGAAGCCCTTACCGAGGGCTGCTGGAAAAGAGACTAAGGGAGTAAACGAGTCGAATGTACCTCTCTGATCGTGATCTTGAATATGCGATCGAATGCGGCAAATTGAGACGAGCAACCTGACGGGCCGCTTCAACCGGTCATCAGGCGTGGTCGCCAGATCGTGGTTCGACCATTCGGTTTCCTGTTGTGGCAAACGAAAGAGGTCGTTGGCACCAACCCCGACAAGAATGCAGACTTGATTTGCTTCATCGATGGCAAAAGCACGCGCGCCAGGGCGGGCATATTGGTCCATCTTACAGCCCCAACGATTCACACAACGTGGAACGGAAAGGTCACGCTGGAAATAGCCAACCTTGGCCCTTTTGACATTGTCCTTGAGGAGAACGATGTCATCGCCCAATTGACCGTTGCAAAAGTGACGAGCCCGCCATCCATTGATGTGACAGGCAGTTCGGCAACATTTAGCCAGAAAGGAGTCGCGGGTCGATAACCCGTAAATGATTGTGTCCGTTGCCTGCTTACGCATCGGGCATCCATATGGCACGCCGTCAGCAGCGTGCGGTGCTAATGAATGCTCACGAACGCGGCGTAGTAACTCATCCCACCCGCCATACCAGGGCGCCCCGAGCGGCTTGGGCACGCTGGCTCAGCTTGGCAACGACTGCCGAAAACTCGCGACGGGCGTCGGTCAATCCGGCGGCGGTCTTTGGACCGGCGCCGCGGACATAATTGAGCACAATCTGCTCGGCGGCCACGAACTCTTCGGCCAGGTCCGCCACCTCGGCCGCCAGCGGAATGGGAATGGCCGTCACGCCGTTGGCGTCGCCGTGCAGCAGATCGCCTTGCTTGACCATCAGCCCGCCCACGCGCACCGGCATGCCGATGTGCAAGATATGGCAATAGGCGTGCGAGCAGATCGTGGCGCCGGTGAACACCGGGTAGTTCAACGCCCGCACTTGTTCCAGATCGCGCCCGCCGCCCGAGGTGATCAGCCCGACTGAGCCAAACGCCTGGTAGGTGGAGCACATCACTTCGCCAAAGGTGGCTGCCACCGGCGGGTCGTCTAAATCCTGAAACACCACCACGGGCGGGCCGGGCAAATCGGCGAAACCAGCCACCTGGCGCTCCATGCTGCCGTAGGCGTCGCCGGCGCCCGCCGGAGCATCGCTGCGGAAACACGCCGTACTGGCAAAGCCCACCATCGGCGGCAGGTGCGAAAAATTCGCCCGGATGCGGCCGTCCATGTAACCGCGATTTCGCGGACAAAAATCAAACAGCTCGATCACATTGCAGATAGTGGGCGTATCGAAGCGGGCCAGTTTGGCAAGGACGTCGGGCGACATGGTGCTGGTCTGGAGGTAATGGTTCGATCGGGGCGGCAACGGGAATTCAAGCTACCAGCCAGCAGCCGAGAGTCAAGGCGGCCGAGTCCCGGGCTGGGCCGAGCGCCGCGCGCTTCACCAATCGCTGAACCAGCGATTCTCGCGTGCGCTGTCTGGCGTATCAGTCGTGCTCGGCGGGGCGTTTTTCTTTCTGCGGATGCTCTTGCGGTAGTCAAGGCTCCGTAGGGTGGGCCGAGCGCCGCGAGTCCCACCTTCGGCCGGTTTTGTGGTTTATGGTGCCGCGCTACGCGAGACCGGACGGCGAGATGATCGCGCGAATTTCACCGTTTCTTCCGCCGCGAGGCGGCAATCGAAAATGCGGCACCATGGTGGGACTCGCTGCGCTCGGCCCACCCTACCCCCCTTGGCATTCTACCGCATGAACCGAATACTATCGCTCGCCGCTGTAATTGTCGTCACGCTCTCTGCCGCTCAGGGGGCGGAGCCGGTGCAGCTCAACGGGCATCGCTTTCAACTGCCCGAGGGATTCGCGATCGAACCCATCGCCGGGCCGCCGCTGGTCGATCGGCCGATCACCGCCGATTTCGATGAGCAGGGCCGGTTGTATGTGGCCGACTCTTCCGGCAGCAACGACCCGGTGAAAAAGCAGCTCGAAGAGAAACCGCACCGCATCGTGCGGCTGGAAGACAGCGACGGCGACGGCCGCTTCGACCGCAGCACCGTGTTTGCCGACCGCATGATGTTTCCCGAAGGCACGATGTGGCACGACGGCTCGCTGTATGTCGCCGCGCCGCCGAGCATCTGGAAGCTGACCGACACCGACGACGATGGCGTGGCCGACCGCCGCGAAGAATGGTTCAATGGCCAGACCCTCACCGGCTGCGCCAACGATTTGCACGGGCCGTATCTGGGTCCCGACGGCTGGATCTATTGGTGCAAAGGGGCCTTTGCCGAACAGACCTACGAGCGGCCGGGCAAGCCGCCGCTGGTCACTAAGGCGTCGCATATCTTCCGCCGCCGCCCCGAAGGCGGGCCGATCGAGCCGGTCATGACCGGCGGCATGGACAACCCGGTCGATGTGGTCTTCACGCCCGAAGGAGAGCGGATTTTTACGACCACCTTTTTGCAACATCCCAGCGGCGGGTTGCGCGACGGGCTGATCCACGCCATCTATGGCGGCGTGTATGGCAAAGTTCACGGCGTGCTCGAAGGGCATCCGCGCACTTCGAGCGAGGTGATGCCGGTACTTGCGCATCTGGGGCCGGCCGCGCCGTGCGGGTTGACGACCTATCCATCGAACGTTTTCGGCGACGATTACCGCGACAACCTGTTTGCCGCGCTGTTCAACATGCAAAAGGTGACGCGGCACGTATTGACGCCGGACGGCGCCACATTCACCGCCAGCAGCGAAGATTTTTTAGTTTCCGACAATCACGACTTTCATCCCACCGACGTGCTGGCCGACGCCGACGGCAGCCTGGTGGTGGTCGATACCGGCGGCTGGTACAAGCTCTGCTGTCCGACCTCGCAGCTTGTGAAGCCCGACGTGCTGGGGGCGATCTATCGGGTCTACCGACGAGACACCAAGCCAGTGGACGATCCGCGCGGATTGAAGCTCGAATGGGCCACCGCCACCGATGATGAATTGGCCGAGCGGCTAGGTGAACCGAGAGTTGCGGTGCGGCAACGAGCCATCGAAGAATTGGCGCGGCGCGCCGGCAAGGCCGTACCCGCCCTAAGGAAGTTTCTGAGGCCAAAGCGCCACGCGCGGGCGCAGCAAGGCGTCATTTGGACGGCCACGCGAATCGACCACCCTGACGCCCGAAGTCTTGTGCGTCACCTTCTCGTTGCTCTGCGAAGTAGAGAACACGTTTGCCAGGCGGCCATCCACTCGGTGAGCGTATGGCGCGACACCGAAGCCCTGCCTGAGCTACACGAGTTACTGGCGGGTAAGTCGCTGGCGAGCCGCCGGGCCGCGGCTGAAGCGCTGGGGCGCATCGGCGACAAGCGTGCCGTACCGTGGCTTTTGACGGCCCTGAGCGAGTCCGGGTTCAACAACGATCAGATAGCGACGAACTCCGCTTCGCCGCGTGTTCTGGAACATTCGCTCATCTATGCCTTAATCGAAATTGGCGACGCCGCCGGCACGGCCGCTGGCTTGCAGAACGCCGACGCGCGCGTGGTGCGGGCAGCTCTCGTGGCGCTGGACCAAATGCCCGACGGCGGACTAAATGTTGAGCAAGTGGCGAATTATCTCTCGCACAGCGATGCGGCCTTGCGTCAGACGGCGGTGTGGATCGTGGGCCGGCATCCCGAATGGGGCGAGGCCCTGGCCGGCCATCTGGGCCAGCGACTCGCCGACGCGAGTTTGGACGGCGAGGAGCGCGGTGAATTGGGGGCGCAGGTCGCCCGGCTGGCCACTTCGCCGGCCATACAGAGCTTGCTGGCACAACGGCTCGTCGCGGCCGACGCCTCGCCTCGGGAGCGGCAGACCGTGTTGCGGGCGATGGCGGCCGCGGGCCTGAAACAGCCCCCGGACAATTGGATCGCCGCGCTGGCTGCGCAATCGAAAGCGGATGGCGATGCGGTTCCGCAGGTGGTTGCCACAGTCCGCGCGCTATCGATCGCCAAAGACAAGGCCGGCCGCCTTCCCGCTGCCCTGCTACGGATTTCCGTCGATAAGAGACATTCCGAGGAGACGCGCCTCGCGGCGTTGGCCGCGGTGCCCGGTGGCCTGGCCACCGTATCGCCTGAAGCGTTTGCGTTCTTGCTCGAACAGCTCGACCCTGAACGAGCGGTGGCTATGCGAGCTTCGGCGGTCGAAGCGCTCTCGAAAGCTCGCTTGAGCGGCGATCAGTTGATGGCGCTCACTGGCAAGCTCGACGCCGTAGGACCATTGGAAATCGATCGGCTGCTGACGGCGTTTGAACAGTCGAAAGACGTGGAAGTAGGCCGCCGACTGGTCGCGGCGCTCGACGCCGCGCCGGCCTTGGGCGCCTTGCGCGTCGAAACGCTCAAGCCCCGACTGGATCGCTTCGGTTCGGTCATCCAAGCAGAGGCCGAGCGGCTTTATGCTCGCTTATCCGCCGGTACGGCCGAGCAAAAAGCGCGGTTGGAAGAATTGCTCGAATCGCTGCCGCCGGGCGAGGTGCGACGCGGTCAGGCGGTGTTCAACAGCACCAAGGCCGCTTGCGTGTCCTGCCACACCATCGGTTATCTGGGTGGCAAGCTGGGGCCCGACCTGACGCGCATCGGGCAAGTGCGCGCGCGCCGCGACCTGCTCGAATCGATCGTCTTTCCCAGCGCTAGTCTGGTGAGAAGTTATGAGCCGGTGACCGTGGTCACCGACGACGGCCGAGTGGAAAACGGACTGCTGGCCAAAGACGCCCCGGATGAAATGGTGCTGGTCAAAAGCCCCACGGAGCAGATCCGAATCGCACGCGACCACGTTGAAGAGGTGCAGCCGGGCAAAGTTTCGATCATGCCGCAGGGCCTTGACCAGCAGATCACACCGCAACAACTTGCCGACCTGCTCGCCTTTTTGCAGGCCTGCAAGTGAGCGGAATGAATCCTGTCACATATTGAATGGCCTGTCCATTATTGAACGGGATGCGTGGCGGCATTCTCCATCTCGAACTGCACCACCGCGGGTTCGAACGCCGCCGTGTCGACATGGGCGAAGGCCGTATCGGTCGCCTGGTTGTTGGCGGCCGCCGTGCCATTGCCGCCCGATCCGGCCTGGCTGACGGGAATACCGGTCGGATTGAACGACGTGCCCGGCGCGCCAAAACCCGCGTCGCCGGGGTTTTGATCGCCGGGGCGCGTGTCGAGCCCGACGCCGGGATTGAACGACGTGCCCGGCGCCCCCATGCCCGCATCGCCCGGATTCTGACTGCCGAAGCTGGTGTTTGCGCCGGTGCCCGTCACCTGACCATTGGCGGTCGTGTTCACGCCAGTTTGCAGGCCGAACTGTCCGTTGGTACCGGTGCCATTTCCGATGTTGCCGTTGGCGGGGCTTTCGACTCCGCTGCTGCTGAGGCTGCCGCCCGCGCCAGTTTGTAAGCCGCCGTTGGCGCCGGTCTGCACTCCGCCGTTGGTGCTCGTGCTGCCGGTCCCGGAGGTGCCGTTGGAATTGGTCCCCGCGCCGCCGCTGGCCGTGCCGCTGGCGCCGAAGAAGTTATTGATCACAAAGACGTTCTCGGTCATTCCGGTCGAAGCGGGAGCCGTCATGGCCGCGGCGTTGGCGGCCTGCGCCGCTGTGTCGGCCGAAAGCAGCGTCCGTTGCTCAAGTGATTCCACGGCGAGCGTTTCGGCCCCCAGCGGCTTGCAGCGCACCGGCCGCTTCAATTCATGTGTGCGACGATGCTTTTTAGACCGTAGTGAATTGATCCAGGTATGCATTGCCCTTCTCCTTGTTCAGGTTGGTTGCGAGTTCAGTTGTTATTGGCTTCCGCAGCCGCCAATTGGTAAACGCAAGCGATGGGCCAAACCTGGGGCGATCAGGTGAGAGTGCTGCCTACAGACCTTGCGTCTCGTGCGAGGCATTTAGGCAACGAGCCGCTTTCGTCTACCCACGGCGTGCGCCCATGGAGCGCGGCGCTAAAGCGTAAGTCGTTGGCGTGACTGGCCTCTGCGACAGCGATCGCCGGTGGCCATGCTCGGCTGGCATAGGGTTTGCTTTTTGTAGATGCTGATTCCGGGCGTCTCGGCGGAGGCGAAACGTAGCGGCTCGACCAGCCAGGCGTTTCGTCGGCGACGCAGTGAAACAACGAGCCCCGTACCGAGCAGGGTTAGCTTCGCTCGGCCAAGACTGCGTTGCGTATGTCCGCCCTGCTGCCAAGCGCCTCACTTTCGACTCCGCCCCAGCACCGCGCGGGCACAGGCGACGACCAGTACGCCACGGCGGTCCAAGAGTTCACCCTGCGCGATTCGTCGGCTGACAAACCCGGCGAGCGTTACCGGGGGCTGATCCCGTGGTCGCTGCCCGACGTGGGGCAGCAATATGCTTTTGAGGTCGATCTCGACGCTTGCTCGGGTTGCAAGGCGTGCGTGGTGGCTTGTCACAACATCAATGGGCTGGAAGAAGACGAGTTGTGGCGCAGCGTCGGCTTGTTGCACGGCGGCAGCAACCTGCTGCCGGTCCTTCAGCACGTCACCACGGCCTGCCACCACTGTCTGGAACCGGCGTGCCTGCAGGGATGCCCGGTTCAAGCATACGAAAAAGATCCGCGCACCGGCATTGTGCGGCATCTCGATGAGCAATGCATCGGCTGCCAATATTGCATTTTGATGTGCCCTTATGACGTACCGAAATACAGCAAGCGGCAAGGCATTGTGCGCAAGTGCGACATGTGCCGCACGCGACTGGCGGCAAGCGAGGCTCCGGCGTGCGTCGAGGCGTGTCCGACGCGGGCCATTCGCATTTCGTTGATCGACCGGCAAGACGCGGCGGACAACTGCGAGACGAACTTGTTTCTGCCCGGCGCTCCCGAGCCGGAGCACACCTTGCCGACCACGGTGTACAAGACGTCGCGAGCGTTGCCGGGCAATTTGTTGCCCGCCGACTATTACTGCGCCGCGCCGCAACACGCGCATTGGCCATTGGTGTTCATGCTGGTGCTGACGCAAGCATCGGTCGGCGTGCTGCTGGCCGGGTGCTGGCTTGGGCCGATTGCTGGCGAGAAGGGCGCGCTCGTCGTGCGCCAGTCGGTGGTCGACGTGGCATGTCTGCTGGGCGCGCTCGGCATCGCGGCTTCGATGATGCACCTAGGGCGTCCTTGGTATGCCTTTCGCGCGATTCTGGGTCTTCGCACTTCGTGGTTGAGCCGCGAAATCCTGGCTTTCTCGTTCTATGGCGTGCTGATGGTGCTCTGCGTGGCGCTACCGCGGCTGCAGCGTACAGCAGTGCGCATGCCCTCGGAGCTGATCCCCGCAACCGGGGCGGCGGCTCGCCTCTGGGGCATACTGGGAGTCGGCTGCTCGGTGATGATTTATGCGCGCACGCGCCGCGCCTTTTGGGCCGCGGCGCCCACGGGCGCCAAGTTTGTGCTGACATGCGTGATCTTGGGACTGGCAATCATGTTGCTCCTCGAAGCAATCGCCGCCGCCGGGCCGGGTGAAGCGGCCGAGTGCATGGCGGCCGCGAGCGATCGCTTGCGCGAGTGTCGTTGGCTCGCCGCGGCGGTGCTCGCCAAGCTGTTCTGTGAAGGCGCCGTCTTCACCCATCTACGCCGCAAGCGTCACGGGCCGCTGAAGCGAACCGCGCTGCTGATGGTCGGTGAATTGAAATCGGTCACGCAGGGGCGATTTGCCCTGGGGTTGTTCGGCGGCGTCTTGCTGCCGCTGGCGATGGCCGGCGGATTCTTTTGCGGGGCAACACACGATGCCGACGCGCGGCTTGTCGTGGCCGCGCATGCCTTGGTCGTTGCCGCTCTGCTGATGGGTGAGCTGATGGAGCGTTTCCTGTTCTTTACCGCCGTCGTGGCCCCGAAGATGCCCGGAGCACCCGCCTCATGACGCGATGCGCGGCGCCGGCCGCAACCACATCCACTACGCTGGTCTGCGGCTTCTGCTCGACTGGCTGCGGCCTGCAGGTCCATCTGCGCGATGGCGAAGCCATTGGCCTCACGCCAGCGGCTGACTACCCGGTGAATGCCGGCATGGCGTGTCCCAAAGGCTGGGAGTCGCTCGCCGTGCTCAACGCCGGCGACCGCGCTACCGAGCCGCTGCTGCGCGACGCGCGCGGCCACTTGCAACCGGTCGACTGGCCGGCCGCGCTGGCGACGTTCTGCCGGCGGTTCAAAGCCATCCAGCAAGCGCACGGCCCACACTCGGTGGCATTTCTCAGCACCGGGCAAATCGCTACCGAAGAAATGGCGCTTCTGGGCAGCCTGACCAAGTTTGGCATGGGGGTGCTGCACGGCGACGGCAACACCCGGCAGTGCATGGCTTCGGCGGCGGTGGCCTACAAAGAATCGTTCGGCTTCGATGCGCCGCCCTACAGCTACACCGACCTGGAGCAGTCGGACGTGATTGTGCTGGTGGGCTCGAATCTCTGCGTGGCTCACCCCATCCTCTGGCAGCGCATTTGCCTGAACCGACGGCGGCCGGAAATCATTGTCGTCGACCCGCGCAAGACCGAAACCGCGATGGCCGCCACGCTGCATCTGCCGCTGCGGCCCAAATCTGACCTGGTCCTGTTTTACGGCATCGCCCATTTGTTGCTTCGCGAGGGTTGGATCGATCGTGAGTTTATCGACGCGCACACCCTTGGCTTCGAGCCGTTCGCGGCGCATGTCGCGGCGTTCACGCCGCGGCACGTCGCCGAAGTCAGTGGCATTGACGAGGCCACGTTGCATCGCGTGGCGGAGCTGATACATCGCGGCCGGCGCGTGTCGTTCTGGTGGACGATGGGCGTCAATCAGAGTTACGAAGGCGTGCGCACCGCCCAAAGCCTGATCAATTTGGCGCTGCTGACCGGCAATATTGGTAAGCCCGGCACCGGCCCGAACTCGATTACCGGCCAGTGCAACGCGATGGGGTCGCGGCTGTTCAGCAATACCACAAACCTGTTGGGCGGCCACGATTTTGCGAACGCCGGTCATCGCCAAAAAGTGGCCGACGCGCTCGGCATCGACATGGGGCTGATTCCCGCCGAAAGCGGCTGGGCTTACGACCAAATCGTCGAGGGCATTCTTGCCGGCAAGATCAAGGGCCTGTGGGTGATTGGCGCCAATCCGGCTCACTCGTGGATCAACCAGAATACACTGCGCGACGTCTTGGGCCGGCTCGATTTTCTGGTTGTCCAGGACATGTACCACTCGACCGAGACGGCGCAACGGGCACACCTGGTTTTGCCGGCCGCGGCCTGGGGCGAAAAAGATGGCACGCTGATCAACTCGGAACGGCGCATCGGGCTGATGAAGAAGGTGGCTCGGGCGCCAGGGCAGGCGCTGACCGACTTCACCATTTTTCGCTCGATCGCCGAGAGCTGGGGCTGCGGGAAGCTCTTCACCCGCTGGGAAAACCCCGAGGCGGTGTTTCGCGGCTTGCAACAGATTTCGCGCGGCCAGCCGTGCGATATCAGCGGCATCGCGGGATATCGAATGCTCGAAGAAGCCGGCGGCGTGCAATGGCCGTTTCCTGAGGCAGCCGCCGCTCGCGAGGATGACGCGAGGCTGGAGAACCAGACCTACGGCGAGCGGCGATTATTTGCCGGTGGGCGGTTTTATCATGCCGACGGACGGGCGCGGTTTGTCTTCGACATGCCTGGCCGGATGCGCGAAGAACCGAGCGCGCGTTATCCGTTGCTGTTGTTGACGGGCCGCGGAACCACCGCCCAGTGGCACACCCAGACGCGCACCGCCAAATCGGCGGTGTTGCGCAAGCTCGCGCCGCGCGACCTCTACGCTGAAGTGAACCCGGCAGACGCGCGGCGAGCCCGGGTGCGTCCCAATCAATGGATGATGGTCGAGTCGCAACGGGGAGCGATCAAGGCCAAAGCGTTTATCACGCCCACGGTGCCCGCCGGATCGATCTTCTTGCCGATGCACTACCGCGAAACGAATCAACTGACGTTGGCGCACTTCGATCCGCATTCGCGGCAGCCGTCGTACAAGGACTGCGCCGTGCGGATCAGGCCGCTCGAGAGATGGGAGCGGTAAGTGGTGAGCTGTGAATGAAAAGACCGTAGGGTGGGCCGAGCGCAGCGAGTCCCACCGCCAACCGAAAACCCAAAATCGAAAATCCAAAATCGCCATGACCGCCGCCGCTTCCACCGCCGCCCCAAAAACCATCGTGGTCATCGGCCACGGCATGGTCGGCCATCGGTTTTGCGAACGGCTGGCCGAGTACGACCGCGATCGAGTGTTTCGCGTCGTCACCTTCTGTGAAGAACCGCGCGCCGCTTACGACCGCGTCGGGCTGACGCAATTTTTCGCCCATCGCGATGCCCAAAAGCTGCTCTTGGCCAATCTGGCTTGGTACGAGGAACATGGCATCGAGCTGCACGTGGGCGACCGGGCCGCCGCCATCGACCGCCGCCGCCGTGTGGTACACAGCGATCAAGGAAGGCAGATCGCGTACGATTT
>JAICLL010000104.1 GCA_025927475.1 Pirellulales bacterium | reverse complement strand
TTGACCGCAAAACGACATCGACTCGGTCAGGCCGTTTTCAGCCGTCAAACTTACGCTCCTGCCGGACAAGCCGGCGAGGGGGCCGCTGCTTTGCGGTCAAAAGCGCAACATCAAAACTTACGCCTCGGGTTGGCATTCGCTACGACCATTCTAAATCAACCCCACCACCTTCCGACAGACCCAAAACACTCCCAACAACATCACGATGCCCGCGGCCGTCCAGGGGCTGCTCCAAATCTGTAGACGCCGCACGTCGGGCGGCGGTTCCGGCAATGAGGCGATCGTCCGCAATACGGTATCGAGCTCGCCCACCTGCACCAGTTTGCCCTGCGTCACGCGGGCGATCTCTTCCAGCACGTCGAGGCGCGGCGGATGACCGACCCGCTCGATGGCGCCTCCCTGCACAAAGAACGATGTATCGAGCTCCGCCGCCGACCGCCGCCCGCGCAGCGCCACCTGGTGCTTGCCCGGCTCGGTCGGAGTAAATTGCCCTGAAAAAAGCCCCCACTCGTCGCCCGCCGAGACGAACTGCACGGTCTCGGCTTTGCCCGAAGGCGCCGTGATGCGGGCGGTCACTTCGTCGTCTTGCACCGGTTCGCCGGCCGCGGTCATGACGTTGGCGTGCAAGGTGATGGTTTTGCGCACCGACGGTTGGTCGGGCGAAAAATAGAGCCGCACGGTTTCGCCTTTGGCCATGTTGCGCTGATATGCCATCCAGCGCACCACCTGGCCCCAGAACCGATAGTGATATTTGTCTTCGACGCCTTTGCGCCATCGCCAGGCGCCGTCGGTGCCCATGAACAACACTTTGCCGGTGCCGTAGGTGCGCGTGGCCAACAGCGGAATGCGGCCATACTCATTGGCGGCGTCTTTGTGGACGCAAAGCACGTCGGCCACGGCCTTGGCCCGCTCGACCGCGGCGTACCACTGAAAGCCCGGCAGGTCTTCCCACACCGCGGCGTTTTCGTCTTGCGTGTCGGCCAGCTTGGTCAGCAGGCTCTGACGGCCTTTTTCGGTCAGCTCGAAATGGTCCGGCGTGCGCGTGCCCCATCCGCCGGGCTGGGCCGTGTCGAGCACCACCGGATAAAGCTCGCTCAGCTCGGTATCGAGCAGCGAAAGTTGCCGGCCTTGCCAGCCGGGCAGAAACACCAGGCCGCTCGCTTGCTGTTCGATCAGCCCCTTGAGCAAGCGGCATTGTTCGACGGTCAGTTGCCCGTCGCCGAGGCCCACGTCTCCCAGAAACACCACGTCGTATTTCGAAAGCTCGTCGAGCTGATCGGGAAACTGCTGGAGGTAGTCTTTATTGCCGCCGCCCACCTTGCTTAGCCCCGGATGAAACAACAGGCTCGAAAGCTCGACGCCCGGATCGCGCGACAGCGCGTTGCGCAGATAGCGGTATTCCCAGCGCGGATACGACTCGACAATCAACACCCGCAGCCGCTCGTCGCGGATGGAAATCGGCGCCGAAAGGCGATTGTTGTCGTCAAGCAGCTCATCGGGGTGCGGGGCGATCTCGACGGTCACTTCATAATCGCCCGCCGTGTCGGGCTTCCAGGCCAGCCAGTCGCTGGTGCGGCTCATGGCGCCCACGCGCACTTCTTTGGTGAGCTCGTCACCGCTGGAGCTGCGCAGCTTGACGGTGGCGGTGTGATCGCGGGCCAGCGAGCTGCTGATGGTGAACGGCACGCGCACCGACTTGCCCGCCACGCCGAAGGTCGGCAAATCGAGGCCAACCAGTTCAACATCAGGCAGCCGCGTCGGGCTGCCGACCGCCACGGCAAACACCGGCACGTTTTTCAGCCGCAGCCGCGTGGCGGCATCGGCGGGCGGATCGCCTTCGTTCCAATCGCCGTCGGAGATGAGCACCACGCCGCGCAGCGTATCATGTTTTTCGAGAGCTTCGACGAGCGGGGTGTTCAGGTCGGTGCCGTGCCCTTCACGCGGCTCGGCAAAGGGCTGCACGATGACGTTCATGCGCCCGTCGAGAGACTGCCAGGCGGCCGGCGACGCGAGCTCGGCGATGGCTTCGCGCCGGGTGCGCGGCGGGGTGGTGGGATGCCGCGGATCGACCACGTCGCGCGTCTCCATGCTGCGCGAAGCGTCGTAGAGCACCACGACGGTCGGCTTCTCTTGGGGCCGATATTGCTCGACCACCTCCGGCTGATTGAACAAAATGGCGATCACGATCACCAAGGCCAGCCGCACGGCTTCGAGCAGGCCGATCGAACGCCGATAGCCGCTGCGCCGCCAGGCCACGTAGCCCAGCGCCGCCGTGACAAGCACGACCGCCAGCGAAATGATCGCCGTCCAATTCGTCCAGACAAAGTCCAGCGTGCGAAGGGAGTGCATGGGGTGTTTCGTAGGATGATGTAGCGCGCAGGGCGGGACGAGCGCAGCGAGTCCCAGCACCGCACAGTTCGAACGCTTTGTTGGAGGAGATAGGGAGATGACGCGGAGATGAGGAGATGAAAGAAGCAGGAAGGGCGGCGACACTTTGCCGGTCGCGCTGTCCTGATGCCATTCTGTTTCTTATCCCCACATCTCCCCTAATCTCCTAATCTCCTCCCAAAAACGGTGAGACTTGCCTCACTCGGCCCGCCCGTCCAAATCCACCAGTTTTTCGCTTACGCCGCAACCGGCGCGGGGCGAATGGCCACTGGCGGTTCGCTTGTCGTCCGCATCCGTCGCGGCAAGCACAACCAAGCCTCGATCACCAATGCCGCCATCATGGCCGCCAAAAAACTCCGCCAGATTTCCTGAATCAAAGGACTGGTGCTTGCGGTGTCGGCGTCGGTCCGCGAAAAATCGAGCCCGCGAAACAGCCCGGCCAGCCGTTCGTCGGCCAGTAGCTCGGCCCCGTCTTCGCCTTCCGAACGATTGACGGCCACCAGCGCGTCGCCGCTGGCATACACGCCCGACTGATATGCATACTCCGTCGAAAGCACGTTTTCGTCGCCGGCCACCCGCCGCCAATCCGACGTGTCGCCGATCACGCGGCCGGCGGTCATCTGCCGGGCGCCGCCCAGGGCCGCCGCGCCGGCGGCCAACGCCCGCTGCACGGCCACATACAGCACCACGCCATCGCCGGCCAGGCTCGAATCTGCCGGGGCCGGCGTGGTCGCACAAAAATAAACCCCGCCGCGCGGCGTGACCGCACGCGCCAACAGCGGCTGCCCGGCGACGAGCGTGGCCAAAGGCGTCACCTCTCCCGACAACGAGCAGACGTTGCGGACCTTCAGTTCGCCCACCGGCAGCGCCTGACCGCTTTGTGTGTTGGCCAGCAAGTCTTCATCGCCGCGCCAGCCATCGACCGCGCTGGCCCCCGCGTCGCTGATTTCGTGCCACTCGCCCCAGCCGGCGCCAAAGATCTCCATTTCGCCCGTCTGTCGCGGTGGAAAAAAGATCACCTGGCCGCCGCGGTCTACGAAGACTTCAAGCTGCCGGGCGGTCTGGCCCTTGGGCAGCGGCGCTTGCCACAGCACGAGGGCCGTCTTGTCCCACTCAATGGTCGCCAGTTGGTCCAAGTCGATGATCGCCGCCGCGCTTCGCTCGGCCGGATCGACCGGAACCGACGCCGCCAGCCGCAAGGCCTCGGCCACGGCCGGTTCGTCGGCGATGATTACGCTGCGCTGTTCGTCGGCTTCGCTGAAGACGAAATACGAATCGTTGTCGGCCAGATTGGCGTCGGCGGGCAGCGACACGCGCCCCCAGCCTTGCGAAAGAACGTTGCCTTTCGCTCCGCCATTGTCGTCTTTCGCTCCGCGAAAGTCCGCGTGTACGGCGGGCGATGTGCCACTTGCTTCGCTACTTTCGCGGAGCGAAAGGCGACTATGTGGCCGAGCATGGCCAAGCGGAATGCGATGGTCGCGCAATTCAAACTCGCTGCCGGCAAACTCGGCGTTCACCACCGACTTGATGCCCTCGATATCGAACTGAATGGGCACGCTGACAGGCCGCTCGGTGCTTCCTTCGCGCTCGACACGCAACGAAACCAGCAACTCGGCGCCATCATCGGTCTCGCGGCGGCGGACCCGAGTCGTCGCGATCGACAGGTTGGCCGGCGCCGTTTGCGCCAACGCGAGCAGATTGATGCGCACGCTTTGCGCCAGCCCCGCAAACGCGGAACGCAGCGTCTCCCAACGAGCGTCGTCGGCGTTCCAATCGTTCGCACGCAGGTCGGAGCAAATCCAGATTTCGGTGCGGCCGGTCTGATTCGCGGTCATGTAGTCGCGTGCCGCCGAAAGCATGGCTGGCAAATCGGCCGAAGCGCTGGCCGGGCCGGCCTCGGCAAGCTGCGCCAGTGCCGCGGGCGATTCCAATTCGCGCGGTTGATTGCTGGTGCTTTCGATCAGAATCCAACGCGACGAGCGCAGGTGGCCGAGTGCGTCGGCCAGTTGCCGCCTGCCCGCCGCCAATTTGGTCTGGCCGCTGCCGGAATCTTGCTCGGCCATGCTGGGTGAACGGTCGAGCAAGACGATGGTGGTGTCGGCGCCGCCGGCCGTGAGCGCCAACCAGCCGCCGGCCAAGGGCCGCGCAATCACAAACACCAGGCAGGCGATGGCCAGCACCCGCATGAGCAAAATCAGCCACTGCCGCAGCCGGGCAAACCCGCGCGACATGCGATTGGCCGCCAGCAGAAACATCATCGCTCCCCAGCGAATCGTCTGATACCGCCACTGGTTGATCAGATGAATAATGATCGGCAGCGCGGCGACCGCCAGCCCTGCTAGCAAAAGAGGATGGATAAAGCTCATGATCGCCCCCGCGGCGGCGACATCATCAAGAGGTGATCGATCATCGCGTCCCTCGCCTGCGTGTGCGGCCCACCAGGAAACGTCCGAGCACGCTTTCATAATGTTCGTCGATGCGGACGCGGTGATAATCGATCGCCGTTTCGAGCACAATTTGCTTCATCGCGTCCAAATACAGCCGCAGGGCGGCCAGGTAGCGTTCGGCGATGGCGTTCGGCTCGGCGAAGATGGGCGTGCCGCCTTCCATATCGAGAAACCGCATCGGCCGGCGAAAATCGAAATCGAGTTCTAGCGGATCGAGCAAATGAAACACCGCCACATCGTGCTTGCGGAACCGCAGGTGGTCGAACGCCTCGCGCAGCAGCTCCGGCTCGACGAACAGATCGGAGACGATCACCACCAACGCCCGTTGCCGCACCGTCTCGGCCAGCTCGTGCAGTGTGGCGGCGAGCTGCGTGGGACCGCGCGAGCGAGCTTCTTGCAAGACATCGAATACCGCCGACAAATGCGCCGGATTGCGCCGCGGCGGAATTTGCCGCACCACGCCCGCCGCGATGCAGGTTAGCCCCACGGCGTCGCCCTGCTGAAGCGCCAGGTAGCCGAGCGTGCCGAGGATGCGTCGGGCGTATTCGAGCTTGGTGGCCCCGCGCGAGCCGAAATCCATCGAGCCGCTGGTGTCGAGCACCAGGCAGCAGCGCAGGTTGGTGTCGGCCTCGAACTCTTTGACGTAGTAGCGGTCGGAGCGGCCATAGGCCCGCCAATCCATGCGCCGCGGATCGTCGCCGGGCACATACTTGCGATACTCGGCAAATTCGACGCTGGAGCCGCGGTGCGGGCTTTGGTGCCTGCCCGACACGGTGCCTTGCATCGCATGCCTTGCGAAGAGCGGAATGCCGGCCAGGCGTGCCAGCACTTGCGGATCGAGAAACTCGCGCGGTTTGCGAAGTACAGACATGACGCGGCTGTTCCGAATGAAGCTGCCCGACTGCCCCTCATTTTGCGGCATGGCCAAGGCCGGTTCAAGCCGTCGGGGCGGCTTTAAACGCCGGATTATTTGAACAGAAGGAAACAAAGACAACGAAGTCGTTTGTGAGTGTTCCCGCGACCGCTGGAAGAGAATTAGGGTGAAGCGGCGTGGTAGCATTCGCCGCGGGCCAAACGGCAACAGGCGCGGGGGCTCGGCCAAGCGCTCGCTGGTCGCCGCGTCGAATACATGGAGGATGGCCTTCCTAGGCCGTCCCATTCATTCTCGTCAAAGCCCGTCAGCAGCGATTCGCTCATTTCGGCCAAGACCATCGCTTCTTCGGGCGTGGGGCCGCGGGCCATCGGCTCCCAATCGGCGCACGACTCGTCGGGCGATGATGACACACGGTGCGACGGGTTGTTCTTTTAGACGCGAATCCCTTTGCGGCGGTTCCGCGGATTGCCCGCAGGACGAAAATGATTTTGGCTGCACCCACGTCTTGGTGCTGGACCCGTGGATCAATCCTCGGGCGCGTGCAGCCAGCCCATCGGCCAACTTGCGGCCGGTGCGCACCGCCTCGTCGACCGGCAAACGGCCTTCGCGTCGCAGTCGCTGGTCGAGGCTTTCGCCGTGCAAAAACGGCATGCCTAAAAACGGCACGCCGCCATCTTCGCCCACTTGGTGAATCGCCACCACGTGGTCGTGGTCGATGGCCGCCAGTGTCTGCGCCTCGCGCAAGAACCGCTGGAATTCTTGCCCTCACCTGGCCTCTCCCGGAGGGAGAGAAAATTTGTTACAGCGTGGTGCGCATGGTAATGCGCACGACTTCGTCGATGATGGTTTGCCCGGTCAGAATCTTGCGGATTCCGTCGTCGTGCAGCAAACGCATGCCACGGGCGCTGGCGGCGTCGCGGATTTGCGAAGCATCGGCCGCTGGACGATTCCCGCGCAGCATCGAATGTGGCTACTGCTCCGTAAACGGCCGGCCGGGCGGAGGGGGTGGCGGCTGCCGCCAGTTCCAGTCGGTTTGATAACGAAGATCAAGATATGGCGTTTCCAGCGGCGCGCCGCCGCGTTGCTTCGAGATCAGTAGCGCATCGAGCAGGCCGGAGGTCAGCAGCGTGCGCTTCGCCGGCCAGGTTGGCTTGCCGGTTTGAAACATGTGCTCGATGCCCTGCACCAGGTAGGTAAAGTGCATCAGGGGGCGCGCTTCCTGCGTCCAAAACAAGGTCGCATCGACGCGCTCGTTGGCGTCGCGCCAAGCGACCGCCCATTCGGCCACCGCGCCGTTGAGCGTCAGCAAATTCGCTTTCAAGCCATCGGTGTATTCGATGTGAAACAATACCGGCTCGGGCACGACTTCGGGCAGCGGCTTGTCGCCGCCGCGACGATCGCGCAGCCGGTTCATGGCCGCTTCGAGCAACTGCTGGTCAAACAGCCCGTCTTCGCTAGCCTGCCAGACTGCCGGGCCGGTGAAACATTGCACGACCCGTACGCCTGTCTCGCCGCCCTGCCGGCGCTCGGCAAGGCATTGCACCATTTCGACTCCATGAAACCCATAGGCGTCGAGCGAGTGGTACGAGACGCCGACGATTTCTCGCAGCTTTGCCTCGCGCGAAACATCGGTGGGTGGATATCGCCACAGCACCGGCAGCGACGAGCCGGCCATCAGCGGCGCTTTCAGCTCACTAGCGGTGTCGTAAATCCACTTGGCGTCCTGCCAATTGTCGGCCAGGTGCTTGTCAATGAACACCGGCACGCTGCGCCGGCTGTGGCGAAAAACGGCGGCAACCTCTGCAAACAATCGCCGCTTGGGATATTGCACTTGGCCGGTGGCGGAAGTGGGGTAATCGCCGTGTTCGGCCACCAGCAATACGCCATCAACGGCCAGATGCTCGCCAGCCAGCGTCAGCGCCCCAGCCACCGAGTTGTAAATCTTAAAGCCATGCTGCTCGGCGAGCCGGCGGCTCTTGTCGTTGGCGGGCGTTTGATCGGTATATAGGGAAACCAGTCGTAGCGCCGGCCGCGGACCTCGGCCATTGAGCATGTTGCCCTCGAGCAACCGGCTGACAATTACATCGGCGTGCGAATTATGAAAATAGGTCGTGACGATGGCGGCGATCTTCTTGACCTCGTCTGCCCCCGCGGGCAATGCGCCAAGCGAATGCCCGAGGAGCACTACCATGATCCATAGACCGGTCGAGCCTGCGCTGACCCGCGCGTTCGATTTTCGATTTTGCATGTTGGCTTCCCCGCGCAGCGCGGCCGGCCTCAATCAAAATGTTCGTCGTCGGGGTCGAACTTGGGCAGCACGAAGATCAGCACGCTCATGCGGCCAATGGCCCGGTGCCGCACGCCGGGGCGAATGAGCACGCACATCTGCGGCTGCACGGCAATCCGTTGGCCGTCGAGCTCCATCTGGGCGTCGGGGCCGCACTCCAAGAAGTAATAGACCTCCGTCAGCCGGCGATGGTAGTGAGTCCTGGCGTCGGTCGAGATTTCGGTGCGATGGATGGTGCCCGGAAAGTCGGCTACGTCGGCCAGCGCCCGCCGGGCTTCGCCGCAGGGGCAGGCGACCGGGGCGATCTGGGCGAAATCAACGATCTCAACGCGGCTCATGGGGCACAGCATACCGCGCGAGTGTACGACGCGGAAAGCATTCCGGCTGCAACCGCCGCCCGGGCCTGGTAGCTCAGTACCCGGCAGAATTTTCCAGAATTCCGCGTGACAAACCGACGTCGTTTCGCACCATAATCATCAGGCGGGCGACGACAACGAGCAAGTTGCGCGCAGAGTTCAACGCAGATGCAGATTCATCGTGAAATCGCTCAGCGGCTCGATCGGAGCGCCGGCGCGGTGCGGATGCTTTGGGTTCGTGCCTTGTCGCGGCTGCGGAATGAGTTTTAGAGCGG
The DNA here is from genome assembly GCA_025927475.1 of Pirellulales bacterium. Classification (GTDB taxonomy): domain Bacteria; phylum Planctomycetota; class Planctomycetia; order Pirellulales; family JAICIG01; genus JAICLL01. Next base: position 13,586 of record JAICLL010000104.1, on the reverse strand, counting down.
CCAGGGCGACGGATGCGCGTCAAAGTTTTACCACTTTACGAAGGCGGTAATCTTTGCGCCACGCGAACGCTAACCCATTTGCTGAAAAATACTTCGGTTCACTCAAGCGCCGTTTACGGGGCAGCCGATACGGTAGTTGTCCCTCAACGAGGAATACGTGCCGCGAGGGCGGCGCGTAAGGGAGCCCCAGGCAACCGACACGGTTTTATCGAGCCAAGGAATGGTTCGACGGCCCTGGAGCCATCACCTTGTGAACTGCGGGATACGACCCACGCTAACCAACCAGCGACTGCCCACGACACACCAGCACTGCCCACGGCAGACCCACCACGCGGACGGACAACATGCCCTGCCGCCCCCGCTCGGTGTCGCCAGCGAATCGCTCGTCGGAAACCAGCGTTCCGCCCCAGTTCCATGTATAGGAGACGTTGCTCGATGAAATGGAACATGTTTGTAGGAGCACTCGTTGTCAGCATGGGTCTGTGTAGCCAAAGCTTTGGCTTCGACCTCCTGAACCGGATGCTGGGCCGCGGCCACGGTGGCTGCTGCCAGTCCCAATGCTGCGAAACGAGCTGCTGCGAGCCAACCTGCTGCCAGCAGGAAGCGGCCTGCTGCCAGCCGGAACCTGCCTGCTGCGAGCCGGCCTGTGGCGACCCCTGCGGCAATAACGGCTGCGGCGGTCACCAGTGTGCGTTATTCGGAAAACTGAAGGGTCTGTTCGGCGGCTGCCACAAAAATAGCTGCTGCGAACAGGCCTGCGGCGAACCGGCCTGCTGCGAGCCGGAACCCGCCTGCTGCGAACCGGCCTGCGGTGGCGGTTGCGACAACTGCTGCAAGCGGAAGCGCTGCGGTTTCCTGAAGAACCTGTTTAAGCGGAAGCATTGCGGTCACGGCTGCGGCAATAGCTGCTGCGGTGGCGGCTGCGGCGCCGGTGGCTGCGGTACGGGCGGCGCCCCGATGGACGGGGGTCCGGCGCCCGCCGCTGGCGAGACGGCTCCCATGCCGCCCGCCCCCATGGCCGATCCCTCGGCTTCGATCCAGGGCCGTCGCAATCTGGTCCATGCCAGCCGCAACCTGGTCCGCCGCGACTAGAAGTAACCGCGACCCAAGGGGCAGAAGGGGCTAGGGGCTAGGGCGCAGAACCTTTCGGGGTCAGAAACAACAAGACCTGTCCGGGAGCACTCCCGGACAGGTCTTTTGTCATTTTCAGACGTAAAACCCTACTGCCAGCCAATCATTCCTTGTCGGAATCGCGCTCGGTCGTGCTGCGACGGTTCGAGTTGCGTTTTTCCGTCTCCGAGCGTGGTCGAGCGGCGGTTCGCTCGTTCGACGATTCACGCTCGCGGCTGGCGGAACTGTGGGCGGCGCCACGATGGCCGTTGGTGGTCAGTTGCTTGATCAGGTCTTTGGCGTGCTCCAGATGCTCTTCCGCCGCCTGCTCGCCCTCTTCGATCACCTGATCGAGATTTTCTGAGGCATAGTGGCTGAACACCTTCAACGTGTCGATCATCTCCATGTGTTTGGCGATCTGCATGCCGATGAAGCATTCATCAAACTCGTGGTCGTCTTTTTGCTCGAGCTCCCGCTTGGCGCTAGCCAGGCATTGCTGACCGAGTTGCTGTTTGAGGCGCGTGAAATTCAGGCCCGCCGCCGACCGGGCTTGCCCGCCCGAGGCGACTTCCTCCGAGGCGCCTGAGCGGCGATTGCCCGTATCGCGTTCATCGCCGCCGCGACTCCGCCGCCGCCCGCCCGCAAAGCGTTCGAGCTGTTCGACGGTTTTCGAGTGATCGTCGATCAGGTGCTGGGCAAACTCACGGACGTCGGAGTTCGACGTCTTTTCCTGAGCCAATTTCGCCAGGGCGATTTCGCCCCGGTTGTCCACCAACAGCCAAGCCGCCAACTGCTGATCGGTATGGGCGTGCTCGCCGTAGTCGGCAGTCGCCCGTCGGGTGGTGTATCGCTCGTTTTGCTGCCGCGCGCCATCATATGCCGCGGCGCCGCCGCGCGATGCCGCGCGGGGCTGGGCGGTGCGCGACTGGGCGGTGCCGGGTTGGGCAGTGGGCGCCTGGCCACGACGCGCCCGAGCGTCGTATTCGTTCCGCTCGCGCTGTTGCACCGCGAAGTCATCATCGCCGTTTTGTTGTTGCGCCCAGGCACTGACCGCGCACACGACGCCCAAGCAAAAACCTCCCGCAGCCACGGTCAACCATTTCCTGTGATGCATACCGACCTCCCTTTCTCAAAAAAACGAACAGAGCCATCTACTCGACGCGAACCCCGGAATACCTGGTTGCACGGCGGCGGCCATGCATTGTGTGTGCCAAAAAAAATTGCGCGTCCCAAATCGACGCGCGGCAATTCCCCTTGCGATCATGCGGTGCCATAAGAAGCGCGCCGCGCCATTTCGGCCAGTACCAAGGTCGCCGAAACATTAATGTGTCTTTGAGCCAGCAAACTTACGATTTCGTCGGGACCCGCTTGCGGATGGCTTTCCAGAGCGTCGGCAATCAACGCCCGGCGATCGACGTGCTGCTGGTCGACCTCAAATTTCGGTAGCGGCGCCACTTGTTCGTGCGAGACGGCGTCGTGTTGCAGGTGGCTGGGCGGACCCCCGGCGTGGCGAACCGGCTCGACTCGGGCAGCGGGATCGGTGGCTTGCGGCAGTGTGCTGAGCGGATTAGAGACAGACATGCCGCGGAAATGCAGCACTTGGCGTGCCGGGCTGGTGGCTGGTGGCTGGCGAGTGGCGTGGCGCCGCGAATTGTTCCTGGGCTTTCAGGTCACGTTCCAAACCACCAGCCACTCGCCACTCGCCACTCATTTGACATCTTGCCGGTGCGCGCGTATCTTGCATTCGCCACGTTCATGGTGGAGCGTTGGCCGGCGCCAGCAGTCACGGCGCGAAACTCTTCTCTTGGCCCAGGGCGGGCATTTCTGAATCTCTGGGCGGCCCACGCGGGACCGCCTGTTCGTGTTTGCGAAAGCCGTACAACGCTGCCGGGCCGGCAGTCGAGGCGTTCTCGTTGCGCGCCGCGGCAGCGTTTGCTTTAAGGAGGAAGTTCGATGCGAAAGAAGTTTGGATGGTTCAAGCCTGCGCTCGCCGTCGCGGCGGCGCTCGTGGTCTGGACGCTCGGCGCCGCCGCGCCAGCGCAGACCCGTGACACCTCGGACAACAGTAATGCGGATTCCAACCGCTCGGGCCGCGCTGGTTCACGCGCCGACGAGGCCGATGACGATGACGATCAGCGGCCAGATCAGGACGAGCGCCGCTCGTCGAATAGTTCATCGCGCCGCCGCAATCAACATGCGGCCCTGGGCGTGACGTTTTACAACGAGCCCAACATGCTCGAAATTCGCCGCGTCATGCCCGGCAGTCCCGCCGAAGAAGCCGGGCTGCGCCGAGGCGATGAGATCCTCAGCGTCAACGATCAGCGCGTCACCAACATCCAGCAGGTCACGCAGGCCCTGGACCGGGCTGGCCAGGATGAGTCGGTCGATTTAGACATCCTGCGCAACGGTCGGCGGCAAACCGTGGAAGCGATGCTCTCGTCGCGGCAAGAAGTGTTCGGGCAGCAGCGCGGCCGCAACCTGCAATCCGGTTCGTCGAACCGTTCGGCGCGCCGAAATGGGCAGCAGAACCAGTGGGCCGGTCAGGATCAATGGGCCGATCAGGACCAATGGACAGGGCAGAATCAAGCCTCGGGGCAAAACCAATGGTCGGGCCAGGGACGCCAAAACTGGCAGGACGATGACGACAACGATTTCAGGTCTGGCCGCCAGGCTTACGGCAATCGCGGCTACAACGATAACCGCATGCGCGGCATGAACTCCGCCCAGAATCAACGCTGGCGTGAGGGCTATCGCGGCGGCGGCGCGTACTTGGGCGTCTTTCTCGATCGCGACGATAACGGCCAGCGCGGAGTATGGATTACCGGCGTTCAACCGGGCAGCCCGGCCGAACAAGCCGGTCTGCGCCGCGGCGACGAAATCCTCTCGATCGACGACGAAGACGTCGAATCGAATCAGGACGTGATGCATCTGCTCTCACAAATGTCTCCGAATGAGGAAGTCGAGGTGGAAGTCGAGCGCAACGGCCGCCAGCGGACGCTGCAAGCGATGCTGGCGCCGCGGCAGCAGAGCTCGACGCAAACCAGGTCGTACCGGACAGGCCGCCGCAATCAGACCAACTTCGACGACAGCGGCTTCGACGGCCAATACAATCAGCCGTCCAATCGCGGATACTATGGAGAGCAAGGCGACCTCGATCAAGGCTACAACTCTGGCTACAACGCCGGAGCGGGCAATGCTCGACGTGGCGGCGCCTACTACGACAACCGGACGTACGGCCGGCGCTACCAAGACCAGCAAGACCAGTACGACAATTTTTAGTGCTGGTCTGACCAGGCTTCTCGGACCAGGCTGATTTGAGGCAACTCGTCGTAGGGGCGACGATTGACCCGGGGCCGCCGCCGCGTTCGTTTTTCGATCGCGGCAGCGGCCATTCTTTTTCCCCGTTTTCGCTTTTGTGTTCCGATCTTCTCGAAGAAGCCACGCGGAAGAATCGCCGCGGACTGGAGACTTCTTGCGCAGCGTGGTGGCTGCCCGACCACGCGCCCCTCTGGCGCGGCTGTTTTTTAACCGCTTAGGGCAAGAATCTTCTCAATGGCATATCGGGTGCACGCCGGCCGGAGTCTGGGGTAAGTGCCAACCGATCGGAACATCAAGAGCTTTGCCAAAAAGGAGAAAATCATGCGCAGTACCATGTCTCGCCTCTTGCTTGCCGCCGCGGGCGTGGCGGCAATTTCCTTCGCTCCAAGCCGCGAGGCGGCCGCGCAGAGCTTCCGACGCGAAGGCAGGATCGTCGGGCGTGAAACGCGCCGCGAGGGACGCGCCGACGCCAGGGCCTATGGCAACTATGGAAACTATGGCTACAACAACGGCTACAACGGTTACGGCTATAACAACTATGGACCGGGCGGTTACTACGGTCCCGGGAATTATGGACCGGCCGGATACGGCCCCGGGTACGCCGGCGGTGGATATGCCCGTGGCGGATATGGTGGGCCGGGCGGGTACGCCGGAGCGGGATTCGCATCGCCGGGTTATGGCTTACCGGGATCCGGTGGGCTCGGTTACGGTGGGCTCGGTTACGGTGGAATGGGTTACGGTGGAATGGGTTACGGTGGAATGGGTTACGGTGGACGAGGTTATGGCGGGCAGGGCTATGGTAATGCTGGCGGCTATGGCCCTGGCGCCTATGGTGGACAGGGGTACGGCGCGGGGCCCGCTTACGGAAACAATTTCGCCAATAACAACCCGCCCCCGGCGCCCCGGCAACGCGGCTATCTGGGCGTGACCATGAGTGAAACGCCCGACGGTATCGTTCGCGTCAAGAATGTGCGGCCCGGCAGTCCCGCCCAAGAAGCGGGCTTGCGGCCGGGCGATGAGATCCTGGCAATCAACGACCGCGAGGTTTACTCGTATCGCGATGTCACGCGCATGATCGGCCGGCACGACCCCGGTGACGTCGTAAAGATCGACGTCGACCGCAATGGCCAAGACCGCAACATCGAAGTCGAGCTGGGAGAACAGAACGGCCAGATGGCGGGCAATTTTGGTGGCCAAAGCCAAGGCCCGATGTTCAACGAGCCTTACGGCGGACAGCAATTCGGTGGCGGCCCGGGTTATGGACCGAACTACGGCGGCCCTGTGAACGAAGGCCCCGGCTATGGAAACTCCGCCCGACCGCGGACCGCCCGCCAAGCGACGCGGCAGCGCAACCAATCGCTCGATCCGAACTTGTACGAGCAAAACGGCTACTAAACAGAGCATGGCAAGAACCGCCTGCGAAAAACCGCACGCGTTAGCGAGGGAAGTTGATCATTCGTCGAAATCGAACTCCTCGGGCGCCCAGGCCTCGATCAGCCGCTCGGCCAGTTGAATGGCTCACCGGCGCCCGACGAGATCGCGGTAATACCCGATCGACCGTTTCAGTCCCTCTTCGAAGTCGACCTGCGGTTCATACTTCAAAACTTCACGTGCGGCGGAGATATCGGCCAGGCTTTCGCGGATGTCGCCGGCCCGCGGCGGCGCATGAATCGGCTCGATCTGCGTGCCCAGCAGCCGATTCAACTGTTGCAACAGGCTGGTCAGGCTCGTGCTGCGGCCGTTGGCCACATTGAACAGCCGGCCCGCGGCGCCCGGCGCGTCGGCCGCCAGCAAGTTGCCGTGAACCACGTTGGCCACGAACGTAAAATCGCGCGACTGGCCGCCATCGCCGTACACCGTGGGCCGCTTGCCGGAAAGCAGCGCCGTGATGAACAGCGGAATGACCGCCGAATAGGGACTGTCTGGGTCCTGCCGCGGGCCAAACACGTTGAAGTACCGCAGGGCGACCGTCTCGAAGCCATAAGTGGCCGTAAAGGCGTGGCAATAAAGTTCGGCGGCCAGCTTGGCGGCGCCGTAGGGCGAAATGGGGGCTGGCAGGTCCGTCTCGCGCTTGGGCGAGGTGGGCCGGTCGCCATAGGCGCTGCTCGAAGCCGCATAGACCAACCGGCGGACGCCGGCGCGGCGCGCGGCGTCGAGCAAGGTCAGCGTGCCGGTCACGCAGGCGGCATTCGTATCGAGCGGCGCTTCGACACTGCGGGGCACCGAGGCCAGCGCCGCCTGGTGAAAGACGCACTCGACGCCCTCGACCGCCCTGGCCACCGCGGCCCCATCGGTCAGATCTCCCTCGATCAGTTCGGCTTTGCCTTGGCAGGGATCGAGGTTCGAGCGATGTCCCGTGCTGAGGTTATCGAGCACGCGAACCCGATCGCCGCGCCGCACCAGTGCCTCGGCGATGTGCGAGCCGATGAAGCCCGCCCCGCCGGTTACAAGAAACGTCCGCATGGGGGTATTCCTAACAGGTCGATTTCCGCGAGAGAAACGTCTAGGGTGCTTAAGTTGTAATCGGCCGGTCGATTTACGGCAAATCTCTGTTTACATCGCGCCCGTGGTTGCGGTATTGTGCGACCCGAAACAGAGAGCCTTCCGGCTGAAGCGTCAGGCTGGAAAGCCTGACCTACACCTCCTCTCGCCCAGTGAGCGTAAGCATGGATCGCGATCGCTTTGTGGTTTTCTCTCGGTGGATCGGCCTGGTTGCCACCATCGGCCTGGTGGTCTTCGCGGCACGGGCCGCGTCGGCCGACGACTTTCACGTCGGCAACAAGCTGCATTTCCATCCCAAGGAAAAGCCGATCGAATCGACCACCCTCTTCTTCACGGGCAAGGTCTACGATTTTCTGAAGACGCCGCGGGAAACCATCATCTTCGATCCCAGCCACGACGAAATTTTCATTCTCGATCCCGACCGACGCCTGAAAACCCAAATTTCGACGGGCGAGATCTCGACTCAGATCAATCGGCTGCGCGAAGCGGCCCGCCAGCACAAGTCGGAGCTGGTGCGGGGATCGGCCGCGCCGCGGTTTGCCGAGGCGCTCGATCCGAAAAGCGGCGTTCTGAAGCTAACCAGCCGTTGGATGAAGTATGAAATCGAATCCACCGCCCCCAACCATCCCCAGGTGGCCCGGCAATACGCCGAGTTTGCCGACTGGCTGGTGCAGCTCAATGCGCTGCTGAACCCGCCCACGCTGCCGTTCCCCCGGTTGGCGGTCAACGGCGTGTTGCGGCAGCGGCAAGAGTTGCCCACGAAAATCACGCTCACGCTGATGCCCGAAGAAAAACACCACAAAGAAACCGTCATCCGCTCGGAACATATGATTCAGATGGCGCTGTCGCAAACCGACAAAGCGTTGATCGAAGAGGCTCACAACCAACTGCACACCTTCAGCGAGGTGAGCTTTGACGACTATCACCACCTGAAACTCGAACAGCAAGCGAGCGTGGCCAGCGAGAGCAAATAAGGGCCGCGAGACCCTCGTATCCGCCGTCGGGGCAAGTTACACTGGGAACGCGTTTCTCCCAGCTTGACTTGCCTCCCGAGGTGCTCCGATGTCATTGCGGCGATCCTGGCTTGCCTTGTTTCTCGTTGTCCTCTTTTGCGGTGCGCAGGTGGCGGTTGTGGCCGCCGAGCCGGGCGCCGGCAAAATCCGCTTTCAGCGCAAACAGCTCGACGGCAAGTTTCGCAGCGAAGGCGTGGCGGTGGGCGACTTCAATCACGACGGCAAGCTCGATATCGCCGCGGGCAGCGTCTATTACGCCGCCCCCGATTGGAAGATGCAGACCATCGCCGAGAAGGCCGAAGAGTACGACCCGCACCAATATAGCCACAGCTTTTGCAACTTTGCCGACGACGTCAACGGCGATGGCTGGACCGATTTGCTAGTGGTCGATTTTCCCGGACAGCAAACCTGGTGGTTTGAAAACCCACAAACCGCCGGCGGCCCTTGGAAAAAACACGAGGCCACGCCGGTGACCAACAATGAAAGCCCAACGTATCTCGACGTCGACGGCGACGGGCGGCGCGAGCTCATTCTGGGCTTCTCGCCCGACGCCAAGAATGTGGACGGGCCGCAACGCCGGATGGGCATCGTCCGTCGGACGGCCGACGTGCAGCAGCCCTGGAAGATTCAAACGGTTTCCGCCGCGGGCGCGCCCGGCACCATGCGCTTCAGCCACGGGCTGGGCATCGGCGACATCAATCAAGATGGCCGCAACGACGTGTTGGTCAAAGAGGGCTGGTGGGAGGCGCCCGAGCCGTCCGCCAGCGCCGGCGAATGGAAGTTTCACGCCGCCGCCTTGGGCGAGAACTGCGCTCAGATGTATGTTTACGATTTCGATGGCGACGGCGACAACGACGTGCTCAGTTCGTCGGCGCACGGCGTGGGCATTTGGTGGCACGAGCAGAAGCCCGACGGCTGGCAGACGCACCTGATTGACGACAGCGTCTCGCAGACGCACGCACTGTGCCTGGCCGACATGAATGGCGACGGCCTGCCCGACTTTGTGACCGGCAAGCGTTGGTGGGCGCATGGTCCCTCGGGCGACGTGCGGCCCGACGACCCCGCGGTGATGTGTTGGTGGGAGCTGTCACGCGACGGGGGCAAGCCCGTCTGGACACGCCACCAGTTCGATCACGACAGCGGCGTGGGCACTCAGTTTGAGGTGGCCGACGTCAACGGCGACGGGCTGCTTGACGTGGTGACCGCCAACAAAAAGGGCGCGAACTACTTCGAGCAAGTGCGCGACTAGATCGACGCCGAAGCCGTCGCCAGCCAAGCGATGAGAAAATCCATCGCGGCCTATTGTCGCGGTTTTTTCAGGCCCTGCGCCTTGGCCTTGCTGAACTCGCGGTATTGCTCGCGATATTCCGGCGGAGGCGCGGTGCGCTGGCCTTCGCGCAGCCCGCTCATGGCCTTGCCGCCCCGCGGATCGCCTTCGAGCGACGACCCGCGCGGACGCAGCCCCAGACTGCGGAGCGCTTCGTCCAGCTCTCGCGCCGCGCCGCTGCGCGGGCCCGATTCATCGGCCGCCTGCTTGAGCTGCTGCCACTGCCGCAAGAAACGCTGCATGTCTTCCGGCGTCCATTTCAGTTTTTCGAGCAGCTCGGGATCGACCTTGTTGTTGGCCACCTGGTCTTGCAGCTTGTCCAACACCAGCTCGGTGGCCTTGCGGGTGTATTCCAGTTTCGGGTCGTCGCCGGCTGGCGCGCTGTCGTCGGTCGCTGGGTTTTCATCGGCCTGCTGATTGGAAGGCGGGCCGCCGCCGGCGGTTGGGTTGGCGCGGCCGGAAGCCGGCTGGCCGGGCTGCACGTCATTGCCGCCTTGGTCGCTGGGCCGGGGTTGACCGCCGGGTCGCTGCTGCGAGTCCGGTTCGGCTGGGTTGCGCCGGGCGCTGTCGTCTGACTGCTGGTCCTTGCGAGATTGCTTGCCAGGTTGCTTGCCGGATTGCGGCGGTTTGGCGCTGGCCTCATCGCGCGGTTGCGCTGGCGCGTCGTTCGAATGGCCGCGCAGATCGGCGCCTTCGGGCGGCGCCTGATCGGGACCGCCCGACTTGTTGCCGCCCTTGCGTTGATGGCTGCCGGCGCCTTTTTCGTTCGAAGCCTTGCCGCCATCGGTCGGCTGCTGGCCCTTGGCCTGGCCGCCGCCGCGCTTGCCGGTAACGCCTTTGCCTTTTTGCTCGCTTTGACCGCCGCCTTGTTCCGACGCGGTGTTCTGACCGGCGGAACCGACGCCGGGGCTGTTCGAGTGCTGACCGCCGCTGGCGTTGCCGCCGCCGGCCTGATCGCCGCTCTGCTCGCCCTGCGAATCCGACGACTTTTTGCTTTCGCTGGCCGCCGCGGGATCTTCGTCTTCCAGCGGCCGCGTCTTTTCAGTGGGACTGGTCTGCTTCTTTTCTTTGGGCTGCATTTCAAACATGGGCGATGAGGCGCCGCGGCGGCTCTCACCCTCTTGGCCGGCGCCGCCATCGCCTTTTTCCTTCGATTCGGGATCGCCGCCCTGTCGCTCGCGCTCGACGCCATGATCGCGCTCGTTCTTTTCATCCGGCTCGCCAAAGCCGCGGGCCTGATCGCCCTTGCCTTTTTGCGGCTCCTGCTCACCATCGGCGTGCTTGGCGCTTTCGTCGCCGCCGGCCGACTCGCGCTTCGAGGCGTCGCCATCGCCCGCCTGCGGCTTCCGCTTGGCGCCGTCATTGCCCGTGCCGCCCGGCTGCTCGGCCTGTTCTTCTTTGCCGTCAGACGATTGCTCGCCGGTCTTCGCTTTGCGAGGCGCTTGTTCGCCTTCGGCTTTCTTGCCCTTGGCCTGATCGCCATCGGCCCCTGTGCCAGACGGCTGTTGTTCGCCGCCGGGCGATTTCGGTGGCGGGGCGTCGGGTGTTTCGTTCGGCTGTTCGCCCTCGCGCTGGTGCGCCGATGGATCTTTTGACGATTTGCCGTTTTTCGGGCTGCCGCGTTGCTGACCTTGCTGTCGATCTTCGTTGGGCTGATCGCCTTCCGCGGCTTCGCTCGGTCGGCCGCCCGCCTGCTTTTGCTGTGCGCCGGACTGCGCGCCTGGCTCATCCTTCGGCTGCTGGCCGGCCTGCTCTTCCTGCGGCTTGCGCTGGTCGGGCTGGCCCTGCTTGCCTTGGGCGCCGGGTTCTTTTTGCTCGCCCTTTTCTTGGCCCTCCTTGCTGCCCGAGGGATCGCCGCCGTCGTTCTTTTCAGGTCGTTTGGCCTGGTCGTTCTTTTCCGACCGCGGTTGCTGCTCTTGGTCGCCCGGCTGCTGGTTCTGCTTCAGATGCTCTAAGATCTTTTCAAACGCTTTGCCGGGATCGCGATTCGGATCGACTCGTTGCTCTTCGTCGGCGGACGGTTTGCCCTGGCCCTTTTGGTCGGCGCCGTCGCCTTTTCGGTCTTGCCCCGAGCCGTCTTTCTCCGAACGTCCGCTTTGCTCGCCGGTCTTTCCATCGCCCGGCTGCTGATTGGCGCCTTGTTTGCCTTGCGCCGCCTTGTCTTTGCCCGACTGGCCCTTGTTCCCGTCTTGGCCTTTGTTTCCGTCTTGGCCTTCGTTGCCCTTTTGGCCTTCCTGGCCCTGCGCGTCGTCGCGCTGCTGTTCGTCCTTGCGTTGTCCCTGCGCGCCGCCTTGGTCGCCCTCTTCGCCCTCTTGCTGTTTTTGTTGCTGCCGCTGGTTGTCGGGCGGCGGGTTCTGCTTGCCGTCATTCGGCTGCTGATCGCCGTCGTTCGGCTTGCGCTGACGGTCGTTTTTGGCCAACTGGTCTGGCCGCGGACGAGCGTCGGGCGAGGCGATGCGCAGCGTATAGTGCGGCGTCTCGGCATGGTTGGCCTCGGGCTGCTTGTTGTCGTCGGCGCTGGCCCAAAACTCGACCGCGTCGCCTGGCTTCAAGGCCAGCTTGCGGCTGTCGAGCATATAGTCGCGCGTGAACTGGCCCGCGCGCGGTTCGGCCAGCAGACCTTCTTCCAACAGCCGTAGCCCGCTACGCCGGGCGTGCAGCTTGACGGTGGCCAGCTTGAAATCGGGATCGGAAGCCTGCACCGTCAATCGCAGCGACGCGCCTGCCTTGAGCGAAATCTCTTCGGCAGGATCGACCTGCGGCTCGACGAGTGCGATCTCGGGCGGCAGATCGCGGATGACGTCGATCGTGTAACGGATGGGCTTGGGGTTTTCGTGCCCGTCGCCGTTCAGAAAGCGAAGCTGATAGCTTTCGTGCTCGGGCCGCTGGTTTTTGGCGTCCCAACCCAGGGTGAAGGCCACGTTGGCCCGGCGACCATCGATTTGCATCGTCAGATCGTTCCGCCCGTCGCATTCAAAGTCGAGGTTGGCCCGGCGGATGTCCTGATTGGCGGCGGCGGTCAGCGAGACACGGGCGCCCTCGAGGGCCTGAACGTCGCCCTGCTTCGACACGCGCTGCGGCGGCAGCTCGGAGTACGCCGGATATTCATATTCGAGCGTCTCGACCACGATCGTCGGCGGCGTCTCGACCTTGATCTGATGATGCGGCGAGGCGGCGTCGCCGGCCTCGATCCAATACTCCAAATCCTGCTGTAGGCCCAGATTGTCGGGCGGCAGTTCGGCAGTGAAACGATAGCTGTTTTCGGGCAAGCTCATCGGCACTGCCCGGCGCACCATCTGCCCGTCGAGCGTCGAGTAATAGAGCGTCACGCTTTCGCTAGAGCGGACGCCGGAGACCTCGGCGCTGACCGCCACGTGCTGATCGTGAAAACCGGTGGCATCGCCCGGTTGCACGTCGCTGATTCGGACGCGCGTGGGCGGAGCGACATCGGCCCAAGGAGCCACCACCCGCCGAAACGACGCGAACGGACTCTTCGGCGAGATGATGCCATACAACGCCAGGCAGGTGACGATGCCCACCAGGGCCAGCATCAAGCGGATGAGCGGCGTGCGGTCGATGGGCACATCGCTATGCACCGCGGTCAGGGCGTTGACCGCTTGGGCTTCCATCGCCTCATAGACCCGCGGCGCGAGGCCCGCCGGACTGGACCGCAGCAAAAGGAAGTTGATCAGGCTATTTTTGATGCCTGGCCGGTTGCGTTCGATGGTATGAGCCGCGTAAACCGGATTGATCCGCCGCAAGAGCAACGGGGCAATCCTAAGAGCGGTGAAGGCCGCGATGCCCGCGATAAGCGCCAGAAACGCCGTCAGGCGTCCCCCGAAGCCCAGCCCGCCCGACACCAGCCAGTGATCGACCAAGGCGACCACCATCAGATAGCCCAGCGTGCCGACGGCCAGCACCATGAGCGAAGCGGAGAGATCGAGGCCCTTGACCTGCCGGCGGGTGCGGTGGATTCGCGATTCGATATAGTGGTCGAACTCGACCAGCTTTCCGTCGAGATCGCTGCCGTCGGGATTTCTGTGGACCGCGGGGCGACCGCCCGGGGGCGTGGTAGTTCCGGCTGCCATGCGAATACCTATGTGCCTTCGGAGGAGGTTGCCTCTATTCTATCATCATAGACGGTGCGGGGCACGTTTTAGATCCATTGGGTGGTGTCCTAATAGTGTGGTGCTGGCCCACACTAACCCGAAGCGTCAGCGAGGAAATGCGGAGATTCTGCCTCGCTGACGCTTCGGGTTAGTATCACTTTGCACGGCAGCACCGCACTGTTAGGACACCACCATCCATTGGGCCGG
>JAICLL010000027.1 GCA_025927475.1 Pirellulales bacterium | reverse complement strand
GCCGGGCGTGCCGACCAGAATCTCGTAGGCCGCGATGCGGCCACCGCCGATCTTGGGAATCAGCGTCTGGGCGACGATGCCGATGATCGACGTCGAAAGCTGCGTGCGGATCTGGTCTTGTTGATTGGTGGGAAAGACGTCGATGATGCGGTTGACGGTGCCCTGGGCGCCGGTGGTGTGCAGGGTGCCGAAGACGACGTGGCCGGTTTCGGCGGCGGTGATGGCGGCCTCGATGGTTTCCAGGTCGCGCATTTCGCCGACCAGGATGACGTCGGGGTCTTGCCGCAAGGCGCGGCGAATGGCCTCGGCAAAGCTGGGCACATCGACACCCACCTCGCGCTGGTTGACCGTCGATTTGATGTGCGAGTGATAAAACTCGATCGGGTCTTCGATCGTGATAATGTGATGGTCGACCGTCTCGTTCAGGTAATTGATCATGCTGGCCAGGCTGGTGGTCTTGCCCGAGCCCGTCGGCCCGGTGACCAGAAACAGCCCTCGGGGACGCATGATCAACTCTTTGCAGACTTTGGGCAGGCCGAGCTGCTCCATCGACATGAACTTGTTGGGGATTTGCCGCAGCACCATCCCCACGTTGCCTTTTTGCTTGAAGATGGAGACGCGGAAGCGAGCGGCGGCGCCAAACGCAAAACCAAAGTCGCTGCCGCCCACCTCTTGCAGCTCGGTCTGGCAACGGTCGGGGGCGATCGACTTCATCAGCGCCACCGTGTCGTCGGCTGCGAGCACCTTGGTCTCGAGCTTCCTCATCCGTCCGTGCAAGCGGACCACTGGCGGCTGTCCCACGGAAATGTGCAGATCGCTCGCGCCTTGGCTAACGACGGTCTGCAACAGTTTGTCGATGAGAAGGGTGCCCATGGAAGGGGGTTGGTGGTTAGGGGTTGGTGGTTAGGGCTACGGTGGCGGTTCGTGATTCACCAGCGGCGCAGGGAGCATGGCTTCCCTGGCGGTAGCGCCGGGGCTTCGCTCGCGACCTTTTCCCTCTGTTTGGCGACCGCACCAGCCCTGATGGCTGCGATCGCTGCTGTTTGCTGACCTTGACTGGCCATTGATCGATGAGTTTGCGTGACTGGCATCACGCCGCGCCGCCCCGCACAGCAGATTATTCGCTCCAGCAGGGCTCGAAGGCCAGTCAGCAAGGGTCGGGGGTCGGGATTCGGGATTTTCAGGGGTCGGGAGCCAGAGGCCAGAGGTCAGGGAAGACAAAGGGCCGATGCCCGTCACTCACCACTCGCCACTCACCACCCCGGCCTCTGACCTCCGTCCTCTGACCCCTCCTCTGTTCCCTGTGCCCTGTTCCCTGTTCCCTGTTCCCTATCCCCTACATATCGCTGTCGGTTCGCTTGGCGACGCGGAACACTTCGTCCAGCGTCGTGATGCCCCGCATCACCTTGTTAATGCCGTCCTGATAAAGCGTGTGCATCCCCTGGCCAATGGCCGACTTACGTATTTCTTGTGTCGATGCGCCCTGGTACGTCAGTTCGCGAATTTTGGAGCTCATCAACATCAACTCGAAAATTCCCAGCCGCCCGCGGTAGCCCGATTTGCTGCAGTTCGAGCAACCTTTGCCCTTCATGAACGTGGCGGTGGCGGCCATTTCGGGCGTGATGCCAGCGGACTCCAGTGCCGCTTCCGACGGTCGAAAGGGCTGCTTGCATTTGGGGCAAATCACCCGCACAAGTCGCTGTGCGAGGATGGCCACCACGCTGCTGGCCACCAGATAGGCGGGTACTCCCATATCAACCATACGTGTAACAGCGCCAGGCGCATCGTTCGTATGTAGTGTACTGAAAACTAAGTGTCCAGTCAAAGAAGCCTGTATTCCCATCTCGGCGGTCTCCGAATCGCGCATTTCTCCGACCAGGATGACGTTGGGCGCCTGACGCAACATCGAGCGGATAATGCGAGCAAAGTCGAGCCCGATCGAGTGCTTTACCTCGACCTGATTGATGCCGGGCAGGTAGTATTCCACCGGGTCTTCAGCGGTAATGATCTTGCGATCGGGGCGGTTCAGGTCATTCAGAGCGGCATAAAGCGTGGTGGTCTTGCCCGAGCCGGTGGGACCGGTGACCAGGATGATGCCATTGGGACGGCGGATCAGGTTTTGGAAGGAGCGGAAGTCGGTTTCGCTCAGCCCAAGCTGCCGCACGCCCACCCGGATGCTGTCTTTATCGAGCACCCGCATGACGACGGTCTGCCCGTGGCTAGAAGGAAGCACGCTGACGCGGAAATCGAGTTCCTTGTCGCCGATGGTGGCCTTGATGCGGCCGTCCTGGGGGCGGCGGCGTTCGGCGATGTCGATCCGCGAGAGAATCTTAATGCGAGACAGTATGGCGCCGAGCAGTCGGCGGGGGGGACTGTCGCGTTCTTGCAACACTCCGTCGATGCGGTAGCGGATGCGAACCCGGTCTTCAAACGGCTCGATATGGATGTCCGACGCCCGGAGCTGCACGGCCTCGCTGATAATAAGATGAACCAGCCGGACAACCGGGGCACTGTTTTCGTCGACTGCCTCGTCGGCCGAGGTGGCGGTTTCCTCGGTTTCCGTGAAGTCGATGGCGGTGTCGGTGAACTCCTGCAGCATCGAGTCGGCGCTTTCGCCCTCGGTCAGGCCGTAGTGGCGGTTGATGGCGTCGACAATGCTTTCGCGGGGGGCCAGGGCGACCTCCACCTGACGGTTGAGGATAAACCGGAGCTTGTCGAGCGTCTCAAAATCTTCCGGGTCGCTGACGATGACCTTCAGGGCACCATCGCGCTCGTCCATGGGCAAGATCGCGTTTTCGCGGGCGACCGATTCGGGCACCAGCTCGATGACCGAAGGGGGAATGGCGACTTCGCTCAGGTCGACGTAGTCGTAGCCGAACTGCTGGGCGATGGCCCGCATCACCTCTTCGCTGCTGGCGTAGCCAAGCCGCACCAGGGCGTCGCCGATTTTGATGCCCGAGGCGCGGGCCATCTGCTGCGCTTCGGCCAACTGGTTGTTGCTGATAACACCTTGACGGACAAGAATTTCGGTGAAGTCGCCCATGGTGGTCGCCATCGGTGTTGGCTCCGTGCAGGCTAAGGGTTGGCGCGGTTCGGGCAGTACAACGAGACACGAAGCGCGTGGTTCCAAACACGCGCTAAAAGGGCGAACGCCTCTGGTCCCGGCAAGATCAGAAACCGCGATAGTTTAGGCTAATGGCGGGCTTCGGGGCTGTCAATCAGTTTGCTAGCTTGAAGTTGCGCTTTGCCCGGTTTTCATCGGAAAAGCGCAAGCCGCGCAGGCAGAAAAAGTCGCACGGTGGTTGTCTGGGGGGACCGGGCGATTTAGTATAGGCGGCGGTTGCAACGATCGGGCGACCCCTTTGCCCGATGGTTCCTTTCACCCCAGGTCTCGCCCATGCTCCGTATTCTTGCAGTTGGGGCGGTGTTTGCGCTTGCCGCGATGCAGGCGGTTTCCCCACCGCCGGATCGCCCAGATCTCAAGGCCCCCCGTCCCATCGATCCGCTGGACACCGTATTTATCGAGGAGATGACCTGGATGGAGGTCCGCGACGCCATCGCGGCCGGCAAACGGACCGTGATTGTGGCGACGGGCGGAATCGAGCAGAACGGGCCCTACCTGGCGATGGGTAAGCACAACTACATCCTGCGGGCGACCACGCAGGCGATTGCCCGGCGGCTGGGCAATGCGTTGGTCGCGCCGATCGTTCCCTTCGTGCCAGAGGGTGACATCGATCCGCCGACCGGGCACATGCGATATCCGGGAACGGTCAGCGTGAGCGAACCGACGTTCGAGGCTTTGCTGACCGACATTTGTGCGAGCCTGCGAATGCACGGCTTCGAGCATGTGGTGCTGCTCGGCGACAGTCAGGGCAATCAAGCCGGCATGAAGAAGGTCGCCAGCCAGTTGAACGAGCGGTGGGCCAAGCAGGCGACGCGCGTCCATTACGTTCCGGAGTATTACAACTATGAACAGGTTGGCGCTTGGCTAGAGCAGGCCGGTGTGCATCAGGTGCCCGAGGGCTTACACGACGACTTTGCGGTGACGGCGATTTTGATGACCGTCGATCCGAACCTGGTGCGGATGAAAGAGCGCGGGGCGGCAGGTAAGTTTTCCATCAATGGCGTCGAACTCGCGCCCGCGCCTAAAACCATCGAGTGGGGGAAGAAGATTATTGACTTTCGGGCTAACGCGGCCGTGCGGGCCATCGAGCAAGCGGTCGGGTCGTGAAGCGACAATTGCCGGAACGAAACAGCATAGAACGAGCGCAAAAAAAGGCGGGCAAGAAAACGGGATATTTCTGCCCCGCCCGTTTTCTTGTCCACCGTGATGCTCGAGAGCCACCCGGTCAGCGCGGCATCGTGGCATTGCGCTGGGCGCGCCTTTCTCGAATCCGATCGCGAACCGGCTGGCCTTGCACATCGACATCGACTCCTCCGCCGGGCGTGACGTCGACGTTGACTCCGCCGTCAGTCGGCCCCGCTAGCGGCGCCGTGGTGCGATCGCGTTCAACGTCGACGTTCGCCCCGCCGCTGGCCGCCCGATCGGTCGGAGCCGGCGTGGTGGTGGTGGTCGTGGTCCGCTCGGTCGTGTTGCTTTGCGTGCGAGCGTTCGGGGCGCCTGGCCCCGCTTGGTTACAAGCAGTCGAGCCGACCGCCATCAGCAAGGCCGCCGCTAAAGTGAGAGTTTTCTTCATGGGTTCCTCCGTGTTGATTAGGGTTGCAATTTTCGTTCGGTGAATCTTGCGATCTGCCGTCTTAGGCCGCCCTGGTCAAGGAATAGGCCGACGAATTCCGCCCGTAATCAGGCTGATTACGAACAGCACCAGGAAAATCACGAACAGCACTTTCGCGATCGAAGCGGCCGTACCGGCGACCATGCCGAATCCGAAGAAGCCCGCAATGAGCGCGACAATAAAAAACACCAATGCCCAGTACAACATGTTCAGTCTCCTTGCAATGGAAGGTTTCTTCTCGAGGTTCCGTGGAAATCAGGGTTCCGTGGAAATCAGGGTTCCGTGGAAATCAGGTTGAATCGATTCGCCTTTTGGGTAGAGCATCCATCGTGCCAACGGCGAAGCGGCATTTATCCTTCGCGCAGGGCCAGCGGCTCGGCGCCACACTCGGACATAATTTCCTCGGCGGTGGCCAGGCTTTGCCGCTGCGCTTCGCTGTGATCTTCCGCAGCGACCAAGATCTTGCCGGCGGTGACGGCCTGGTCGTAGTAATTTGCGATCTCGCTCTCGACGCCGCGGGTCATCATGGCTCCCACCAAGCCACCGACAACCCCGCCGGTCCAGGCGGCTAAACCCCCGGCGGCGAGCAGTGCCAGCCCGCCCGTGGTTACCGCGCCGGCCAACACCGTGAGTCCGCCCAGGGCCGCGCCGATCGCCCCACCGGTGGCAGCGGCGCCTGGCATATAGGTGCCCGCGGGCTCTTCGTGTTCGAACTGCCGAAAATGGGCCTCCTTTGTTCGATCGGAGCAGACGACGCTGATTTGGTCTTTGGTAAAACCGGCGAGCAAGAGTTTGTCTACGGCGCATTCGGCGGCGCGAATTGTGGTAAACACTCCCACGCGGATGGGTCGTTCAAGGGTCGAGGCGTTTTCCATGAAACCAACTCCTTTCAGATGTTCTTTGAACAGAAGGGAACGAAGGGAACGAAGCGCTAATCTGCGGCACGAGCGGCCAACCTCGTTTGCTGCGTTACCTTCTGTTCAGGTGGTCGGCGTGCGAACGATGCGCGCTACGCCAACCGCGGTGCAGTTGCCGTGCCGTTTGGCCGAAGGCGGGGCATCGCCTAGACGCGGCCACAACCTCCGAGCATGAGCGGGTTTACTTCGATGCCTTGAGCGCCTTTCGCACGGCGGCGGTGAGCGACTGCCGCACACGGGGCAACTCTTGCCACGGATCGCGCCGCAGGCGAGCGAGCCGCGCAGGCAGGCTCTCGACGTTAAAATGGTCGGCCCGCAAATCCGACTTGAGTTCGTCCCATGCGACCGGTACCGACACTGGGGCGCCGACCCGAGCGCGGGTCGAATAGGCGGCCACCGAAGTGGCCCCGCGCTCATTGCGCAGATAGTCGAGAAAGATCTTGCCAGTGCGCGAGGCTTTGAGCGGATTGATCGTAAAGCGCTCGGGCGATTCGCCGACCATGCGCTGCGCGACGGCTTTGCAAAACTCCTTGGCCTCGGGCCATTCATGGCGTCGCTGAATCGGCACTACCACGTGCAAACCTTTGCCGCCTGAGGTCTTTACAAACGACTGTAACTTGAGCGATTCAAGCAGCTCTCGCAGCCTGCGAGCGGCATCGGCCACCGCCTGCCAGCCCATTTCGGGCGCGGGATCGAAATCGAACGTAAGCCGATCGGGCCGCTCGACGTCGTCGACCCGCGAGCCCCAAGGATGGATTTCCAGCACGCCCATCTGCACCAGCGCCACCAGACCCGCCGTGTCCTTGACCACCGGATAATCACCCGTCTTCGATTTTTCTTGAATCGTCACGCGATCGAGCGCCTCGGGCATGCCGAGACCAACGTGCTTTTGATAGAAGCAAGTCTTGCGCGGCCCCTCTGGGCAGCGCAACAGGCTCAGCGGGCGGTCGACGATGTGGGGCAAAATCCAATCGGCAATTTGTTCATAAAACTCGGCCAGGCCGAGCTTGGTGATTCCTTGTTCCGGATAAAGCACTCGCTCGGGATGCGTCAGCCGCACACCGGCCACTTCGTGGCGGTCGCGGTTGGCGGCCGGAGCAACTTTCACTTTCTTCCGATTGCCGCTTGGCCGAGTGCTTTTCGCCGCTTTCTCTTTGTGAACTTTGTGTCCTTGGTGGTTCGACGCCGTTTCGGCGAAAGGCGACCGGCGTGCTCGCCCACTCGTGTGGCCATTCTTCGGCGGCTCGTGTGGTTCGTCGCGTGTGATCTCGCCCGCCGGCTTGTCTTCGCGCAAGCCCTGAAACGAAGGATGCCGCAATCGTCCGTCGTCGGTCCAGTTGCTGAACTCGATCTGTCCGACCAACTCGGGTTTGACCCAATGCGTGCCGCGCGGCGTCGAGCGCGGCGGGAAATCGGCAAATGGCGAGCGCGGCTGCTCGAGGTGGTCGAGCCGCTTGCGCAAATCGGTCAGCAGACGATCGCTGAAGCCGGTGCCCACGCGGCCGGCATAGACGAACCGCTGGGGCTGGTCGTAGTAACCCACCAGCAGCGCCCCCAACCCGTGGCGACCACCCGCCGGTTCGGTAAACCCGCCGATGACGAATTCATCGCGGCGGACGCACTTGGTTTTGAGCCAGTCGAAGCCGCGACCAGCGACATACGCCCGATCGCGGCGTTTGGAAATAATGCCCTCTAGGCCCATACGGCACGATTCGGCGAAAAAGCGTTCGCCCTCGCTCTCCACGTGGTCGGCGTAGCGCAGCGGACCCCGCGAGGTGTTTTGTTCGAGCAATTCAGCCAGCCGTGCCTTGCGCTCGGCGAGCGGCGCGCCCCGCAGGTCGTAGCCGTCGAGATACAGCAGGTCGAAGACATAATAGACGATCGGTTCTGAGCGATCGCCGCGAAAGGCGTTTTGCAGGGCCTGAAAACTGCTAATGCCGCTGGGAAGCAATGCCACGACTTCGCCATCGAGAATCGCTTGCTTAGCCCCAAGCTGCTCAACCGCCGCCGCGACAGCGGGCATGCGATCGGTCCAGTCTTGATCGCCCCGCGTAATGAGACGCGCACGGCCGCGATCGAGTCGGCAAACGATGCGATAGCCGTCAAACTTGATTTCGTGCAGCCATTGCTCGCCCACCGGCGGCTGCCTGGAAAGCGTAGCCAACTGCATTTCGATTTTTGCGGGCATGGTCGACCGACGGGCGCCCGCGGGCAGGTTGCTTGATGCCGCCGGCTTGGCAGGCGACTTCTGGCTACGCTTTGGTTTCTTGGACGCCGTTTTGTGGGAAGACGACGCGCGTTTCGCGGTTCTTGCTGAATTCCGCTTCCCGGCCCCGGACCCCGGCTTCGCTCCCCAGACGCGATCGCGGGCCTCGGCGATTTCGTCGAGCGATCGCCCGGTGACGATGCTATTCGGTTCGGCTTCGACCACATCGTAGTCGGCGGTCGGCTGAGCCTGATCGTCGCGTTCCTTGATCAACAGCCAGTTGGTCGATCGTTCGTTGCCGCGGCGGGCCAGCCGGACGAGCGTCCAGCCACCGCGCAGCTTTTCGCCCGCGAGATGAAATTTGAGCTTGCCCGCCCGATAGCCAGCGTGGGGATCGCCGTCGGGCTGCCAACTGCCGTGATCCCAAACCGCCACAGTGCCACCGCCATATTCCCCTTCGGGAATGATGCCTTCGAAGTCGGCGTAGTCGAGCGGATGGTCTTCGACTTCCACCGCCAACCGCTTTTCCTTGGGATCGTAACTTGGTCCTTTTGGCACCGCCCAGCTTTTGAGGACGCCATCCAGTTCAAGCCGAAAGTCGTAGTGCAGCCGCGTGGCGGCGTGTTTTTGAACAACAAAGCGGAGCGCGCCTCGCTGCCGCCGCTTCACTTTGCCGCGTGGCTCCGGCGTGCGGTTGAAATGACGTTTTCGCTTGTATTCGGTGAGTGCCAAGAGAGGGGCCGGGGGTCGGGATTCGGGGGTCAGGGATGCCGCAATCCGGGCTACAGGATGCCGTGCCGCGGCAACTGTTCGCAAAACAACAGTGGGTCACCTTGGTCGGGCAATGCACTTCGCGCGCCGCTCGATCGGGCGGATAGTGGCAGGAATCGATCTGCCGATAGATTTGGCATTCCGCTTGCTGCTAGCACCTGGATGCTAGCAGTGCTAGCACTTGCGGCCGCAGTCCCTCAGCAGAATCACCGGCAAACGCAGTCTCCGCAATGGGTAGTTTTTGGTCGCGTTCGCCGGCCACAAGGGCCGGGACTACCGGTTCCCAGGCCCTGACTCCCGACCCCTGACCCCTGAACCCTGACCCCTGACCCCTGAACCCTGAACCCTGAACCCCCATGGCCCGACCAAGTTGGCGTGGTTACTTGCGACTGAGCCTCGTAGCGGTGCCGATCGAGGCTTATCCGGCCGCGGCGCCGGGCAAGGGAGAGGTGCATTTGAATCAGCTTCATGAGGAGTGCCATAGCCGCATTCGCTATAAAAAATTCTGCCCCATCCACGGCGAGGTCCCCAACGACGAGATTGTGCAAGGCTACGAATATGCCAAAGACCAATATGTAGTGATCGAGCCAAGCGAGCGGGAAGCTTTTCGCACCAAGAGCGAGCGGGCGATGAACATCGACCGCTTTGTACCGCTGGATTCGGTTGATCCGTTTTATTTCAGTGGCCGCAATTACTATCTTTTGCCCGACGGGGCGTCGGGCGAAAAGCCCTACCGCGTGCTCAGCCAGGCCATGGTCGACGAAGAATGTTGTGCGCTGGGGCAGATCGTCTTTTCGGGTCGAGAAGAGATCGCGCTGGTTCGCCCGGTCGAGAAAGTGCTCACCATGTCGCTGTTGAACTATGCCAGCCAGCTTAAGCCACTTTCGGATTTTTCGGGCGACGTGGCCGACGACCGGGTGCGCGCCGAAGAGTTGAAGCTCGCACGGACGCTCATCCAACAGACGGCGGCGACGGAAGCGGACATTGAGCAATATCGCGACACTTATACCGAGCAGTTCAAGGCGGCGATCGAAGCCAAGGTGGAAGGCAGAGAGGTAGTGATGCCGGCGGCCGAAGAAGAGGCGCCGATTGTGAACCTCATGGATGCACTTCGCAACAGTCTGAAGCGGAAGGGCCGCGCGGCGTCGTCCGAGCGAACGGCGCGACACGCTCCTGCCGCCGCCCGCCGGAGGCGAAAGACGTCGTAACTAGCGTAGGCCGATCTGCGGCGTGGCCGCCACCTCAGCGGTGACCGTCAGGCGCGCGTCAGCATGCAACCGCAGCAGCGAAGCGGGGCAAGCGGCGGTGAGCGGCCCGTGCAACGCGCGGCGGACCACCGACTGCTGCCAAGGCCGGTTGCAGTAAAACCGCAGCCGCCGCGCGGCCAAGATCTCGCGCATGCCGATGGTGATGGCCCGTCGTGGAATCAGCCCGATCTCGCCCCCGACGGTGACGGCGTTGATGGTGCGCGTCTCTCGGGCAAGGTTCAACACGCGCGTCGGCAGAGCTGCGAATTGTTCGGCCGTGCACGTTTCGCCCGGCTCGGGCGGCTCGTTGAACGCCAGATGTCCGTTGATGCCGATGCCGCCGAAGCAGGCATCGACGCCGCCGCGCTCGGCGATCAGCCGGCCAGTTTGCTCGGGCCGCCGCGGATCAGGAAACACCCGGTTTTCTACAGACGGCGCAAGCGCCGGATCGAGCAAGTCGTAAAACGCCCGTTGCATGAAGCCGCGAAAACTCAGCGGATGGTCGATAGGCAACCAGGCGCCATCGTCGTCCAGGTATTCGTCCATATTGATGAACGCCACTTGGCGGCAGCAGAGCCGTTCCGTATTCAGCCGCCGCGCCAAGACCGGAAACTGATCGACCGGGCCGACCGGCACAATCAGCGTCGCCGCGCGACCGTTTTCCGCGGCGGCGCGAATCTCAGCGAACATGGCGGCAGCCACATCGTTGGCCAACGCCGCAGCATCGGACACAATCTGCACGGCGACCGGTTGCCCGCGCCCAAGCTCAGCGGGCCCGATCTTCAGATAGTCGGGCAAATCCATATGCGAAATCGGTAGGTCACACGCTCGACTTCTGTAGGGATCGGCCTCCGTTCCGGGAGGACGGCGCGACGCCGCCCCGCCCTTTGTGGAGGCGCCACGCGGGGCAGGACGACGCCTAATCGCAGTTCCCAGCAAACGGCACGGAGCCTGTTCGCTGCAGACCCAACTCCTTACCACCAAGTCCAATTGCCGGCGTACCAATCGACGGGATAGGTCACCTTGTAATCGTATCCGCCGAAGAACGTGCTGCCCGGCTGAGCATACGCTCCCGGTGGTGCGCGGAAATAGGTGGTCTGCCCGCCGTAGCGCGGCGCGACGGTGGCCGAGCTCGCCTGCGGATAGCTGGGCCGCCGCGCGTAAAAAGGCGAGTTCACGCTGTATGACGCGTAACCCGCATAACCGGCGGTATAGGGGCCGCTGTAATAGCCCGAACCACCATACGGCGCCAGCCCCTCGAACACGGGCCTGCCCGTATAGGCGGGTCTGCCGTAATATACTCGCTGGCCAAAACACTGAGCATGGGCGGGGGCGGCCCAACCGGCCAGCGCCAGCGCCAGCATAAAACCGAGCATTTTCATCTCGCGTCTCCTGAAGATTGCCGGCGAAAGCAATAGATTCCTCGTCTGCAATTTAGGTTATGCCGCTCTCCGGTTCAAGCACTCCGGGCAGTATCGTTACTTTTTGCTAAGACTACCGCCGGCAGCTTGACCGGTTACACCGATCAACCTACAGAACACTTGCCAGATTGTCGGTCACCCCTACGAGCTTGCCCATGTTTGAAACCACCGCACAGCACGCTCCCGGCGCGCCGGGAGCCCCGCCACGCTGGACCTCGAGCGCCAAACAGGGTGTCGGCACGGCGCTGGGCACGGCGAGCCCACTCTGGTTCACGCACAGTCACGGCATTATCAACGAAGTCTACTACCCGCGCGTCGACCTGGCCTGCACGCGCGACATGGGATTGATTGTGACCGATGGCCGGCAGTTTTTCTCGGAAGAAAAGCGCGACACCGATTCGCAGGTCGAGTATCTGGCCGACGGTGTGCCCGCCTATAAGATCACCAACACTTGCCGCGAGGGCCGCTATACGGTCGAAAAGGAAATCCTGAGCGATCCGCGGCGGCCGGTGCTTTTGCAACGCATTCGGTTCATTCCCCAGCAAGGTACGCTCGAGCATTATCAATTGTTCGCGCTGCTTTCGCCTCATCTTGGCAATCAAGGGGCTGACAACACGGCCTGGGTGGGCGATTACAAGGGAGTGCCGGTGTTGTTCGCGGCCGATAACGACGTGGCCCTGGCCCTGTCTTGCTCGACGCCTTGGCTGGCCCGCTCGGTCGGTTACGTCGGCGTTTCTGACGGCTGGCAAGATCTGGAGCGACACAAATGGCTCTCCTGGCGATTTGAACGGGCCGAGCATGGCAACGTCGCTCTCACCGGGCAGATCGACCTGGCAGCCTGCGGCGGCGAGTTTGTGCTCGCGCTGGGTTTCGGTCACAACGCCAACGAAGCAGGGCATCGCGCCATCTCGAGCATGCTCGATGGATTCGATCGCTCGAAAGACCGCTATGTGCGCGACTGGCAACAATGGCAGAGCACGTTGCTGCCGCTCGACGACGGGCATGTTCATGGCCAGAACGTCTTCCGCGCCGGCACCGCCGTCATTCGCACCCATGAAGCCAAAAACTTTCCCGGCGGACTGGTGGCCAGCCTGTCAATTCCCTGGGGCTTTTCCAAGGGCGATAACGACCTGGGCGGTTATCACCTAGTCTGGCCGCGCGACCTGGTTGAATCGGCCGGCGGGCTGATGGCCGCGGGAGGCGCCGAAGTGGCCTGCCGCGTGTTGCGCTACTTGCAGGTCACCCAAGAATCCGACGGCCATTGGGGCCAGAACATGTGGCTCGACGGCAGTCCTTACTGGGACGGCATTCAGATGGACGAGGCCTCGCTGCCCATCTTGCTCGTCGATCTGGCTTGGCGAGAAAAAATGCTCAGCGACCAGGAGCGTGCTTCGCTATATACCATGGTCAGGCACGCAGCCGGTTACCTGGTTCGCAATGGACCAGTGACGCAGCAAGACCGCTGGGAGGAAGATCCTGGCTACAGTCCCTTCACCGTGGCCGCCGAAATCTCCGCCCTGTTGGTCGCCGCCGAAATGGCTGAGGCCCACGGCGAACATGGCGAAGCCCAGTACCTGCGCGAGACGGCCGACCTGTGGCATTCGAGCCTCGACGACTGGATGTATGCCGTCGATACCGAGCTGTCGCGCCGCGTGGGCGTCGAAGGTTACTACGTTCGCATTGCGCCGGATACTCCCGAGGTGGCGAAGCCGGTGAAAGGTTATGTGATCGTGAAAAACCGGCCCGCCGATCAGTCTACCGAACCGGCCGGCGACCTGGTTAGCCCCGATGCACTGGCGCTGGTGCGGTTTGGCCTGCGCGCGGCCGACGACCCGCGGATTCTCAACACAGTCAAAGTGCTCGATGCAGTACTCAAAGTCGATTTGCCGCCGGGGCCTTGCTGGTATCGCTACAATCTCGACGGCTACGGCGAACACGCCGACGGGCGGCCTTTCGACGGCACCGGCGTGGGCCGGGCTTGGCCGTTGTTGACCGGCGAGCGCGGGCATTACGAACTGGCCGCCGGCCGCCGCGACGAAGCCGAGCGACTGCTGCGCACGTTGGAAGAATTTGCCAATTGCGGCGGCTTGCTGCCCGAGCAGGTTTGGGACGTCGACGACATTCCCGAAGCCGAATTGTTCTTAGGCAAACCCGCCGGCTCGGCAATGCCGCTGGTCTGGGCGCATTCCGAGCACATCAAGCTGCTGCGGTCGCTCCGCGACGGGCGGGTGTTCGATATGCCGCCGCAGACGGTCGATCGTTACCTGCGCGACCAGCATCCTTCGCCTCACGCCTCATGGCGATTCAACCACAAGTGCCGCACGATGTCCGTCGGCAAAACGCTGCGGATTGAAACGCTTGCCGCGGCCCGGGTGCATTGGAGCACCGACGGTTGGCAAACGACGCACGACAGTACCACCACCGACACCGGGCTAGGCGTTTACTTTGCCGATTTACCCACAGCCAAGCTGCCCGCCGGCGCGCGGATCGAATTCACGTTTTATTGGCCCACGGCGAGCAAATGGGAAGGGTCAGATTTTGGAATCATTGTAGAATAACCGTCCTAGCGGTACGTCCCCTCAGACAACGTCCGGGCAGAGATCAACATCTCCTGGCCAGAACAATGTGCCGCGCTGTACGCGGACGTGTTCAAATTGATGTCCCGGAACCGGTCATCGTACTCAATGATTTTGAGCCGTGGCGGGATGATCCTTCAGATAGCCGCTGTCGAGCTTATCGCACGACCAGAGCAGGCCGCGGGTCACCAGGTCGAGATAGCGCGGGTCGCCAACGGTGTCGTTGTTGTGGCCCAGCGTGGTGCTGAACACGCGGGTCTTGCCGTATTCGTTCACCCAGCTCACCACGAAGTCGCTATTGCCCTGCCGGCCGCGCGCCAGCGGCCGCGCGGTCTCAAACACCTTGACGTTGTTGTACAGTTCCTCGTTGATGGTCGTCCAATTCTCCAGCGATTTCGAAACCGGGTGGTCGCGGTCGATGTAACTGACTTCGATGGGCTGCTGCGGCCCGTGGCGCGTCGATTGAATGCCCACAAACTCGAACCAATCGTCCGTGCCCGTGCGGTAGCAGTGCATCGCGCAGTGCAAGTTGACCGCGGGAACGCCCTTTTTATGCGCGGCCAGAATGTTCTGGACATAGGGAATTTCTTTCACGTCGGCGGTGCATTCGTCGTGAATCACCGCGTCGTATCCCGCGGCCCAATCGGGCTTCTGATAGATTTCAAACCGGGCCTTGGTACTGCGGTCGTCGGAATAGACGATATCGACCTTCACGCGGGCTCGGGCCTCGATGCCCTGCTTCAACAAATCTTTCTGCTTGCCGTAGTCGTGGCAACAACCGCCGGCGATCAGCAAAACTTTGAGCGGCTTGGGCGGCTCGGCGGCCTTCGTACCTGGTAAAGGGACACCGGCGACAAGTGCCATAGCGAACGGCAAATAAAACAAAGCGTTTTTCATGGGGTTGGGTCCTGAATCGGAAGTTTAACGGTTATCTCATTCTTGCCCGCGGGCGGCGGCGATCAACTCGGCGGCGCCTTGTTTCAGAAGGTCGCTGGCGACCGTTTCGCCCAACGCGATCGCCGACTCGGGGCTGACCGACGATTCGGCGGCGACGCGGCGCGAGCCATCGCCGCTGAGCACCACGCCCGACAGGCGCAGGCGCTCCGCTTCGATCCTTCCCCAAGCGCCGACGGGCGCCAGGCAGCCGCCGCGCAGGGCGGCGAGCATGGCACGTTCGGCAATCACTGCCTGATGCGTCGGGCGATCGTCGAGCGGCGCAAGCACCTTGCGAACTTCGTTGTCCGCCCTACGTATTTCGATGCCCAGCGCACCTTGGCCCACGGCGGGCAGCATCACCTCTTTCGGCAAAACTTGCATCTTCGACCGCGCGATGCCCAGCCGCAGCAGCCCCGCCTCGGCCAGCACCAGCGCGTCGTATTGGCCTTCGTCGAGTTTGCGCAGCCGCGTATCGACATTACCTCGAACATCGGCCATCTGCAAATCGTGTCGGGCATGCCAAAGCTGGCTGCGCCGCCGCGAGCTGCCGGTGCCAACCACCGCGCCGGGCGGCAACTCGTCTAGAGACGAAGCCAGCCGGCAGATCAAGACATCGCCGCACGGAGCACGCTCGGGCACGGCCGCCAACGCGAGCCCCGGCACCGCGTCGGTCGGCAGGTCTTTCAGACTGTGAACCGCCAGATCGATCTGATCGTCGAGCAAGGCCCGTTGTAATTCCTTGGTGAAGACGCCCTGCCCGCCGATCGTCTCGACCGGGCCGGTCTGCTGGCGATCGCCTTGAGTCGAAATCGGCGCCAGCGACACCTCGACCCCAGCGTCACGCAGCCGTGCGGCCACCCACTCGGCCTGCCAACGGGCCAGAGCGCTGCCGCGGGTACCAATTCGCAAGATCCTCTTCAACGGGCGGCCTCCAGCGACGATTGTCTTTGAAGTTGATGGGCCGGCACCACCACGCCGCAGCTAATCACGAATTGCAACGCCTGATCGACGGTCAGGTTCAGGTCGATCGTGTCGCTTTTCGGCACGGTAATCGTGTATCCGGTCACCGACATCGGCGAACTGGGAATCATCAGCGAAAGCATCGGCTCGCCGGTGGCGGCTCGAATGTCGAGCAGGCTTTCGCCCGTCACAAACGCGATCGACCAGACTCCCTTGCGCGGATACTCGACGGCCACCACCCGCGTGTATTCCAACTCGCGATCGCTGAACATGAAGTCGGTGACTTGCTTGACCGAATCGTAAACATTGCGGACGAGCGGCAGCCGCAATATGCCGCGTTCGATCAAGTTCCACACCACCCGGCCAATGCCGGCGGCCAGAAACTTGCCGAGCAGATAGAGAAACAACAAAAACAGGCAGAGAAACAGTGGAATGACCAGCCGCGGCTGCAAATACTCCAATTCGGCATAGCGGCGGTAAATGGCGCGCCGGCTGCCCGAGGCAACCGTCGCCGCAGGATCATCGCCCGAGACCACCTTCAACACGTCTTCCGGCAGGTAGGCGCCGCTCGAGAGACGTACATATTTGCGTCCATTCGGCGCAGCGATTTCGGCCTGCTGTTGGCGAATCATCCGGGCGGGTTCCGGCTCGGCGAACATGCGGTCGTCTTGCCGCTCCCAATACCAAGCCAGCAGATTCCGAGCGCCGATGGTGACCGGCTCTAAGGCATATTGCTTGATGGTGCCGCCGACCCACAGAAAGATGACCACCGTGAGCAAGGGCGGCATGACCACACCCAGCCCGCTCAGGATGGCCCGCCGCACCGGATACCAGCGCGATTGGCGGCGGAGCGAGCGTTGTTTGACGGCAGATGGCATGGGAAACTCGGCGAGGCACGGGCAGGACGCCACACCGATTATAGCCCGACCGGCCGACGAACCGTAGACGCTCGACTCCGGTGGTAGCTTCGGCCCGTTTGGCCGGCTGCCGGTAACCGGTGCTGTTATTGACCAGCCGCATGATCGGCAGCGCGCTGCCGATCACCCCCTACGTGGTGTCGCCGGGCCGCGCCTAGCGCTCTGTCCGTTGTGCTCCGACGGTCTGCTTTTCGACGCGATCGAAGGCATACCTGCAATCCTGCCGGCCCAACAGGCTGAACGACAAAATGCTCAACGCCGTGCCAAGCGGCACGTTGATGAAATGCAGGACTGAAAAGACCATGACCAGCCGCCAACGCCGGCGAGCGGAAATCTGGCTACCGACATACCAGAGCAGGGCCGCATGCACGAGGCAAATTGCCGTAATTGCCGCGACTCCTCCGACGGCCAGCTTGCCCAGCACATTTCGCCAGACACGGGCTTCGGCATCGTCGCCCGGCGCATCGTCGCCCGGCAAGGCCACCGGCCGAGAGAGCTGCGGCGGCGAATCGGGCGTAGAGAGCAGCTCGATGCCGGCTGCCAACACCGGCAAGGTTAGCAAGGGGAACCATGCCGTGAACACAGCCAACCCATAGTGCAAACGAGCCAGCAATCGTAAGTCGCTAAGTTCGCTGCTCGACACGATTCAACAGTTCATCTGCCCGCCGCAACAGCGACAGCCCCGAATCGGAAAGCGAGTGCTGTGGACTTTCCGGATCGCACGCCAGCAGCCGCCCATGGCAATGCTGACAGGCGACCTGGCGTCCGAGGTATTCCACACGCACGCGCAGGCTGCGGCCACAAGTCGGGCACTGCTGCACAAAGTGAGTTTGATTCATCAGGTCTCTCCTTAGACACCCAGCCAGCGATTTGCTGGACCAGGTCGGCATCACCCGCGAGCCCCTCGCCGACCGCTCGACCAGAGGTTAACTTTAGGAGTGACCCCGGCCCAACGTCAACAACCCAATTTTCGTGCCAAATCGTATTCCCGGCGCCCCAACCTCACGTTAAGTGTTGCTGTCATATGACTTGGTTCGATTTGGCGGGACTTTGTTTTGCGGCGGCGGCGGGCGGCATCGTTAACTCGGTGGCGGGAGGCGGTACGCTGCTGACCTTCCCGGCACTCTTAGCCGTGCTGGGCAATCCGGCGGAAGCAGCCGTCGCCGCGAACGCCACGAGCACCGTGGCGCTCTTTCCCGGTTCGCTGGCGGCGATGGCCGGCTATCGCCGAGAGCTGGCCGAGACGCGCGCTTGGGCAATCGTGCTCCTGGTGCCCAGCCTGTTGGGCGGCCTGGCGGGGGCCTTGTTGGTAACCGAGTTGCCAGCCGAATCGTTCAAGGCGCTCATTCCCTGGCTGATTCTTACCGCCGCCGTCTTGTTTTGGCTACAGCCGCGAATGATGAGATGGCTAAGGCTCGGCGGCCAGGGCGAGGCGCCGCAATCAAGGCATTTTGCCCTGGTGGCTGTCTTTCAGTTTCTGGTGGCGGTCTACGGCGGCTATTTTGGCGCCGGCATCGGCATTCTGATGCTCACCGCGCTGGCCATCATGGGACTCCACGACATCCATCAGATGAACGCCTTGAAGACGCTGCTGGCATCGGTGATTAATGGCATCGCCGTGGTGGTGTTCGTGGCCAAAGACAAAGTCGATTGGCCGCTGGCGCTGTGGATGGCGCTGTCGGCCATCGTGGGCGGATATGCCGGAGCTCATATCGCGCGGCGGCTCGACCGAAACCTGGTGCGGCGCACCGTGGTGTTGATCGGGCTGTCGCTGGCAGGATACTATTTTTGTCGGTAGTGGCTGGTGGTTGGCGATTGGTGGTTGGTGATTATGATGGGCGCATTGCTAATTTCCCAATGATACGCCGCCATCCGTCATTCACCAACCACGAACCACCAGCCCCCCCTCCCATGCTCCCTTCCATGACACGACGCGAAATTCTGCTCCAGGCCGGCGCGACCATGGGCGCCGGCGCGGCTGCCCTGGCGGCCTCGCAAGACGCCGCATCTGCCGAAGCCGCCAAAGAACCTTTCCAGTTTTGCCTGAATACCAGCACCATCCGCGGCCAGAAGCTCGGGCTCGTCGAGGAGATCAAGATCGCGGCCCAAGCCGGATACAACGCCATCGAACCGTGGATCGGCGAGATTGACGAGTACGTTAAGAGCGGCGGCTCGTTGAAAGATTTGGCCCGGCAGATCGGCGATCAGGGCCTGAGCATGGCCAGCGCCATTGGGTTCGCGCAGTGGATTGTCGACGATGACCAGCAGCGGGCCAAGGGCCTGGAAGAAGCCAAACGCAGCATGGATCTGGTGGCGCAGTTGGGCGGCCGCCGGATTGCCGCTCCGCCCGCCGGCGCCACCGATCAAACGGGGCTCAATCTTGATAAGGCCGCCGAGCGCTATCGCGCGTTGCTCGAACTGGGTGACCGCATGGGCGTCGTGCCGCAAATCGAGGTGTGGGGATTTTCCAAGAACCTGAGTCGTTTGAACGAAACGGTGTATGTGGCCGTTGGAAGCGGGCATCCGCGGGCATGCCTGCTGTTGGATGTCTATCATCTCTACAAAGGCGGTTCGAGTTTTGAGAGCCTCCGGCTGCTCGGCGGCGCCGGCCTGGAAGTGTTCCACATCAACGATTATCCGGCTTCGCCGCCGCGCGAGAAGATCTCCGATGCCGATCGCGTCTATCCGGGCGACGGCGTGGCGCCGCTAGATCAGCTCTTCCGTGATTTGCGCGCGGCCGGCTTCCGCGGAACCTTGTCGCTGGAACTCTTCAACCGCGGCTATTGGCAGCAAGACGCGTTGACGGTCGCCCGCACCGGCCTGGAAAAAATGAAAGCGGCTCTCGACAAGACACGGTAGCCCCAATTGCAATTCGGTCTGGGGCGGTCAGCCTTGCGCGGCATTGGTGAGTTCAAGGTACTCACCCTGCGGCTCGACCCGCCCGGTGAACCGGCAGCCGATCAAGAACATGGGCGCACCGCCGGAATGGGTCATCGTCGAGTGCATCACGCGGGCCGTCAGATAGGTGACGTTCGGGGGCGAACCCAATGCCACCACGATCATCTGGTGGTCGGCGGGTTTGGCCAGCAAGTACGAGAAACCCGTGGGCGAGATGTCGTGGCACTGAACCTGGTAGAATTCGGTCAGCGCTGGCAGCTTGCCGTTGACATACGGTGCCACGTATTGGTGCGTCGGGAATGGGCGGCGTGCATGGCAGCGGCGATTCGAGGCAAGCGCGCTGTTGACCTGGTCGAGCTCGCGCTTCACGGCTTGCACCACGTCGGCGTTGGCTTCGAACCAGGCGGGGTCGATCGCCTCGCAAGTCTGGCCGTTGAAAAAATAAGCTCGATTGCGGCCGTTCTTTTTGGCGGCGTACAGCGCTTCATCGGCCCGTTGAATCAGGACCTTGGGCTCTTGCCCCACGACGGCGCCGGCCATGCCTAAGCTGGCGGTGACTTGCAGTTGCTGGCCGTTGTAGGCGAAGCGCCCCGCCTCGACCGCCGAGCGAATTTGTTCGGCGGTCGCCTTGGCTTCGCGCGAGGTGGTTTCGGGCACGATCACCGCGAACTCTTCACCGCCGTAGCGGGCCACGAAGTCCTGCTCGCGGACGGTTTCCGACAGGATACGACCGACGCCTTTGAGCACTTCGTCGCCGGCCTGGTGTCCATGCTGATCGTTAAATTGCTTGAAATGATCGACGTCGAGCAAGACCAGATAGAACGGTAAGTCTTGGCTCTTGAGCGCTTTGCACTGGCGCTCCAGCTCTTCGTCGAAGGCTCGGCGATTGGCCACACCGACCAGGCCGTCGGTTCGCGCCTCGGCCATGTGCGATTCGATCTGACGGGCGTGCTCATCGAGCTGATTCTTCGCCGTCGCCAGCTCGGTCTCTAAATGCTCGTTCGCCTCGACCAGGCGGGCGGCGGCGCTGAGAATCGTTTCTTCCAACGGCACGCCGCCATCGGCCGACAGCGCCGCCAGTTCCTGGCTGATCTGTTCGACCCGGCTGGTATGTTCGCCGACGCCCGCCGCGGCGCTATCGGCCAATTGGTGAATGCGTTCGAGCAAATCGCGAACCTTGGCCGGCTCCAACCCCGAGGGTGGCGTTGGCGCCGCGGCTTCGGTCGTGCTTTGCGCCGTCTGAGGCGATAGCGTCGCGGGAAGCGCACGAGCGGCATTCGCCGCCGGTTTGGGGGGTGGCGTCGGCTCGGCGCCTTCCCGGAAGCCGCGGATATGCCAACCGACGATCGCCCCCACCGCCAGCGAACCCAGGGCGGCAAAGACAAAAATCAGGATCGTCAGTGAACTGATGGCGGTATCCAAATCGGCCGCTCCTCGCATGCTCAGCGCAAAATGGCAGCCACGGCAGCGCATTCGCAGCCGTCGGCCGTCATAGGTACATACTCCACGGGCTAGCAAAACGCAAACCGTGGGAGGGGGCAGGATTCGCGATTCGGGATTTGGGAGGGTTCAGGGTTCGGGCTTCAGGCACGTCCAACAAGCGCGAATGTGATGGATTTTCCAACCGTGACGGCGTTGCCCCCCCTTTCGCGGATAGCTGAAGACGCCTGCGCTACCTTCGCGCCGCTGAACCCTGAACGCTGAACTCCGAACCGTACAATGCGTGCGACACACACCACCCGATCTTAGAAAAGTGTTTTCTTGCTTCAAGGTGAAAGAAGTGCCGAACAAATCTATGCGCCCGGCAGCAGGGCAAGCATAGTGGTCCTTCCGGTTTCCGTCGGCGGTCAAGCGAGTGATGCCGGGGTCCACAAAAGCCCCGGCAAGGCAGCACCTCTGGGGGACGAAGCCAACCGCTAAGCGATTGATTGGATCGTCCCCCGCAGTCGGCGACAATCAGCGATCGAGTGGCGGCGCCGATGGCCGGCGCCCCAGCGCGAGCGCGCACTTGATGAAAGAGGGCGTCGATGCGGTATGATGTAATCATCGTTGGCTCGGGTCCAGCAGGAAGCTCAACCGCCCTGCACCTGGCGCGGCTCAACCCGGCACTCGCGCGGCGCACACTCGTGCTCGAGCGAGATCGTCATCCGCGACATAAATTGTGCGGCGGCGCCTGCGTACCCGACGTCGACGTCTGCCTGGCGAATCTCGACCTCGATCCCCGGTCGGTTCCCTCGGTCGAAGTCGACTGGGCTTATCTGAATTTCCGCGGCCGCGGCTTTCGCATGCGGTTTGCGCGCGACTTGTCGTTCCGAGTCGTTCGTCGCAACGAGTTCGACGGCTGGCTGGCCGAGCAGGTGCGCAGCCGCGATATCGAATTGCAAGAATCGACGCGCGTCCTCCGTTTGCGGCGCGTTGACGATGGCGTCGAAGTCGAGACCAACCGTGGCACATATCATGCGCGGGTGGTGGTCGGCGCCGATGGGTCGAGCAGCGTCGTGCGGCGGCTGATGCCCGACGAGACAAATACGGCAGCGGTGGCTCGGGTGGTCGAATTGGTGACGCCGGCAACTCCGCCCGGCGGCTCCGCGCGGTTGGCCGCGGACGATGCCTTCTTGGACTTTGCCTGGATGCCGCGCGGCATTCAAGGATATGTTTGGAGCTTTCCGACCAGCGTCGATGGACAGCCTTCTCGCAACTGGGGCGTATACGATAGCTGCATCGCGCCGGGCAAGCGCGGCGGCTCGCTGCGGCCGGTGATGGCTCAGTGGATGGAACAAAACGGGTATCGCCTGGACGACTATCGTCTGGAGGGCCATCCGATTCGGTTATTCGATCCCCGGGCGGCACTCTCCGCGCCGAACGTGCTGCTGGTGGGCGATGCGGCCGGCGTCGATGCCACGTTCGGTGAGGGAATCAGCTTCGCACTCGGCTATGGCGAGCTTGCCGGCAGTGCGCTGGTCGATGCCTTTCGGCGGGACGACTTTTCTTTTTCAGGCTATCAGCGACAGGTGCTGGCCAGTCCCTTGGGACGGACTTTAAGCCGGCGGACCCTGACTGCCCGCATCGCCAATCGCTTTCCGCAAGCGCTGGTGCAGCGAACTGTGTGGCGGCATCTGGGGCCGGTGGTTCGCTGGTATATCAAAAACTTCCTGTTTTATTGGGCCGAGCCGTTGGCGTCGCCCGCCGCGTCGAACTTGGAGCCGCCGCGCCGGCGAATCGAAACGGGCGCCGACGGCGTGCATGCGGCGCCCAACCGGCCGCGCGCCCCATCGCGCAAAAGGCTCTTGCAACGAGTCGGGTTTACAGGCGTACCGTCAGAATAATCTTGAGCGTCAGGGCGATTTTCGGCGCCAAGCAAGCAGCATCGAGGCAACTGCCGTGAGCGAACTTTCCATTTCCGATGTCATCCACCCCGTGCAACCTACGGCGTCCGGAGTGCTCGCGTCGTCGGCGCGCTCCGTGCCCGCCGCGCGTCGATCCGATGAGCGACATCTTTCCCGATCTGCGAACGGCTCCGCGCTTGCGCCGCTGATCGGCGTCGCCGATTTGCCCACGGTGATCCGCCGCGCCTTCGATCTGGAGCACGACCAGGTCGTCTCGGATCTGGCGGTGTTGGCTGAGTTCGCGGGCAGACGACTGCGCTTCGACCGTGACCATCAACCATCGGCGGGAAGCGGCGAACGGGCAGCGCTCAGGCGCGGCCGATCGACTCCACCGCGCCGGCGGGAGGCTGTCGGCGAGCACCTGTCCGCCGCCCTGGGCCTGGCAAATGCCCGAGACGTTTTGGACGGACATAACTGGGTGGTGCTGGTCATCGACGCGCGACAAGGCGATTTGCCATTGGCCGAGAGCGCCGTGGCCTCGCTGGCGCATTTGCACCGGTTTTTGGTCCTCTGGTGCGAGGGCGAATCGCCCCAGCCGAATCGTTATTCGGCGCCTTCTCGGCTGTTCGAGCAGGTTTTGGCCGAGCCGGGGCTGGCGCAGGTCGGCCCCGTCGGAGGCGTACACGTCGAAGGCATCGTAGCCCTCATTCACGCGCTCAAAGGCCTCGATCAGTCGGTGCTGTTGCGGCTTCGCGTGCGCGAAGACACGGAGCCGGCCTCGTCGCCGGACGCCAATTTGCCGCGAAGCAGACCGCACGGACCCAAACTAAACGGGCGCCGGAGCAAGTCAGCACAGGCTGCCGCGAACACGGACACGGTATCTGCCAACGGCTCGCATTCCGCCGGGCCAGGAATTTCGCCCGCCAGCGACTGTGCCGAGGCGACGGCCTGGACGGCTATCGATACCGCCGTTCACGCCATTTCCGAACTCGCCGCCACCGACCCGCGCATCGTCGCGGTGAATCTCTCGTCCGACGCCAGGTTGGTCGCCTGGCAAGAGGCGCATCCCGAGTGGTTTTTACGGCCGCCCAGCAATGACGTACACGCGCTGGCATGGTGCGCAGGGCTGGCCGAAGGCAATTGTCGGCCCATGGTGTTCCTGGGCGACGACTCGGCCGCGTTCGATGTGAGCACAGTTTTCGACGCCGCGAGCGGCAAGCTTCCGCTGACCTTGCTGGCGCCATCGCAGACGGCGCGGACATGGCAACGCCTTGCTTCCGAGCCGCTCGTCCACGGCGATCACCTGCCGCTGATTCCCGGCGCCGTGGTGATGGTCCCCAGCACCGCTTGCGAATTGACGGCGATGCTGCGATTTTCGGCGGAGCAGGGCCGCCCGGCGGCGATTGCGTTGCCTGACCATCTTCCCGATCACGCCGGCGGATACCTGAGCGAAACGATCGCCTTGGGGAAATCGCAGCAGCTTCTTTCAGGCGAAGATCTGGCGCTAGTCGGATGGGGCGCCACGCTCGAGGTGGCGCGGGGCGCCGCCTTTGAGCTTGCCCGGCGCGGCATTCACGCCGCGGTGATTAACCTGCGGTTTCTCGAACCGCTCGATCGACGAATGATTCTAGAAACGGGCCGGCGCGTGCGCGGCATGGTGCTCTTGGAAGACGAGTCGCTTCGGCTCGACGCTTCCGGGCGGCTGCTTCGGCTGCTGGCAAGTGACCGGCGGACGGCGCCGGTGGCCCACTGCGTCATTCGCCCAGCGGCGCACCGCGATGCCTACGAAGCAGCGATTGCCGACGTCGTCAACCGCTGCCTGCGGCTGGCGGGCCGCCCGCCGGCGCGGCGCCGGCGGCGCGCTCGATTCGACGCAAAGGCGGCAGGTTCACTACCACGATTGCACTCACTACGACCGTTGCCATCGCCCGATGTGGAACGCGCCGCGGTGATGCGGCTGGAGCTCAGCCACGACGCGCAGCGGTGGGTGGCGGCCTACGGCGAGGTTGGCAAGCGTAACCCATACTTGTGGAAATGGGCGCGCCGTGGAGTAGATCTGACGACGCTTCCTTGTGTGCGCGATGAGCTGCGCGCCGATGTGTGCGACAGCAAGGTGCTGTCGATCATGTTATGCGTGCTGCTGGACGACGTTGCCGACGAGCATGGAAAGTCGCGTTTGCTTGATTGCCTGTTTCAGATCATGGCGGAGCGGTCGGCGCCGGACTTCTCGCCGCTCTCGGCCGAGGAGCGCCGCTACGCCGAACTGGCGCGGCGGCTGACCGATGAATATGAAGACCGAATCGCGCGGTATCCGCGCTACGAACGATACGCCGAACTGCTGCGATACGACGCGGCGCAGTTCGTCAACACGCTGCGATATTCGCACTTATTGAACCGGAACATCCATTTGCTCAACCTGGCCGAGCACGATCTGTACCTGCCTCACAACATGCACATGATGAGCTTTGCCACGCTCGATTTGATGTGCGCGCAAGACTTTCCCGACCAGGAGTTGGGAAAACTGCGCGAGGCCATCTGGCATGCGCAGTGCATGGGGCGAATTGGCAACTTGCTCAGCACCTGGCGGCGGGAAGTCAAGCAGCGAGATTTCACCAGCGGCGTTTTTGCCCGAGCGGTGATGCAAGGCGACCTGACGATCGATCAGCTCTCCGGCGCCGATCCGGCGGGCATCGAGCGGGCGATCGACGGGGGCCGGCACGAGCAATACTTCGTCCAGCGCTGGCAGCGCCACCGCGATTGCTTCCAGCAGGCGGCGGCCCGCATGGAAACGGTCGACTTGCGGGGGTTGGTCGAATCACACGACCGCTTTTTGCAGATGCACTTGTGCAGCCGGGGGCTCATTTAACGGCGAGCGCCGTCGCTCCA
This sequence comes from Pirellulales bacterium, assembly GCA_025927475.1. Lineage (GTDB taxonomy): Bacteria > Planctomycetota > Planctomycetia > Pirellulales > JAICIG01 > JAICLL01. The sequence goes on along the minus strand of JAICLL010000027.1, from coordinate 24,054 downwards.
CCGTACCACGCTTATGGTCGACCGCATCTTCCAGCGCTTCGGCGAACATCACATCTTGGTGATGATGGTATTGACGCGCTTTGTCGATCTGATTGCCGGCGGTCTGACCGTCTACTATATCAGCCTGATGCCGGGCTTCGCGTCCGACGTGAAGCGCGATTTCTTCCTCTGCTCGACGATCGTGGTCGGCACGGCCCTGCTGTTGACCACGCTGCTGGCCCTGGGTGAAACGGTCACGTTGCGGCGGGCGTTGAGAAAGCTGCGACGGGGCGAGCAGATCGACGAGCGCATGGCCAAAAAAGCCGGCGTCCAGGCGGTGCGGTTTGCGGGGCGGCATTGCCTGCACGAGTCGCTCTTGAATCCCCCGTTGATGCTGTCGCCGGTTTGCATCTACATGCGTATCGGCCACGGCATGCCCTATCATACGCTGGTTCAGATCGTGGTTGGGGGCGCGCTGGGAATCATCGCAGCCATCCTGCTGACGTTCTTTGTCGCGGAACGCTGGATGGCGCCGATCGTCCGATTCTTGTTGGCGCGGGGCGTCGCCATCGAGTTTGATGCAATGCCTCCCAGCCGGTTGTATGCGCGCATCAACTTGTGCGTCAGCATGGTGGTGGTGCTGACTACCGTCTTGATCGGCTCGCTGGCCAATCAACGGGCCGAAGACATCATCAACAATCCGGCCGACCAGCAAGCGGCGGTGGCCAATCTGCGTGAACACACGGTGTACATCACGCTGACCGCCGTGGCGGTGGGCCTGGTGCTCTCGCGCTTGCTGGCCACGTCGATTGCTTCGCGGGTGCGACTGATGGTCGAGGCGATGCAGCGCGTGCAACAAGGCGCGCTAGGCGAGCGATTGCGGCCCACCGGCACCGACGAGGTCGATAACCTGGCGCGGCAATTCAACCGCATGGTGGGCCGGTTGGAGCACAACGACCACACCATTCGCGACTTGAACGCCAATCTGGAATTCAAGGTTAAGTTGCGGACCAAGCAATTAAGCTTCAGCCGCCGCAAGCTGAAACGGTCGTTTGCCAAGTTGCGCCGCCTGCACCAAGACCTCGATAAACGCAACCGCGAGCTGGAATCGGCTTACCGCGATCTGTCGTCGATGCAGGGCCAGTTGATCCACGCTGAGAAGATGAGCTCGCTGGGCCAATTAGTGGCGGGGTTGGCCCATGAAATCAATAATTCGATCAACGCCGTCTACAACGGCATCAAGCCGCTGGGCGCCAACACCAGCCGCCTGCAAGACCTGCTGCAACCCGTGCTGGCGCAACAGGGCGATGTGGCCGCTCGTGAAGAAATTGAGGGCACGTTTAAGCGGCTGTTTTCGCTGGCCACGGTCATCGAGAACGGGGCCACCCGCACTGCCCGCATCATCGCCGACCTCAAGACGTTCTCGCACCCCGGCAAAGAAGATTTCGACGATTTCGACCTGCACGAATCGCTCGATATGTGCCTGAACCTGCTGTTCAGCCAGGTGAAACACCGCATTACGCTGGAGCGGCACTATGGTGAGGTGGCCATGGTCCACGGTCCGCACGGACACTTGAACCAGGTGTTCATGAACATCCTGAACAACGCCCAGCAAGCCATTGAAGGCGAGGGCAAAATCACCATCGCCACACAGCAGCACGGAGACATGGCCAGCGTGAGCATTCGCGACACGGGGCCGGGCATCCCCGACGAGATCAAGCACCGTATTTTTGATCCTTTCTTCACCACCAAAGATCCGGGCCTGGGAACGGGCCTTGGTCTTTCGATCAGTTATGGCATTGTCAGCCGCTTAGGCGGCGCCATCGAATGCCACAGCGAGCGGGGACAGGGCACTGAGTTTATTGTAACCTTCCCGCTGCACGGTCAGCCAAAACCCAAGGAGGAGAGCGCCGAAACGGCGACGCCGATACCCGGCGTCATCTTCGCCGCCCCGAGCGCCGCTTATGCCGTCCATGAAGCGTGACATTCTGTATATCGACGACGAGGCCGACAACCTCGTGGTGTTCGAGGCCAGCTTTGAAGGCTCGTTCCGGGTCTTCACGGCGGAGAGCGCGGCCGACGCGCTGGAGTTGCTCGAACAGCGGACGTTTCCGGTGGTCGTGGCCGACCAGCGCATGCCCGGCATGACCGGCTCGGAGCTGTTTGAAGTGATGCGCCGTAAATATCCGCATACGAAGCGGGTGATGCTTACCGGGTATGCCGATCCGAACGCGATGCTCGAGGCCATCAACCAAGGGCAGGTTTATTATTTCATCAAGAAGCCATGGGAGCGGCACGTGGTCTTCTCGGTGCTGACCCGGGCCATCGAGACCTACGATCTGTCGATCGCCAATACGGCGCTCACCGATCGGCTGGTGGTGGCCGATCGCTGCTCGGCGCTGGGCCGCTCGGCGGCCCGCATCGCCCACGAAATGGGCAATCGGCTGTGTATGTTGCCGCTGCTGGAACTGATCGAAGATCAATACGCCGACCGCGACGATCTGGTCGAGGCGGCCGCGGTCGCCCGCCAGGCGTATGAGCGGTTGACCGAGCTGGTTGACGAAGTGAAATCGTTCGTGCGCTTCGAGCAAGGCAGCCACGAAATGGTGCGCATCTCGCTGGCCGAGCTGGTTCACGAGTTGACGGCCTTCTTGCGATACGATAATACGCTGCCCATCGAGCGGTTTTCGATGCGCGTGCAGAAAGAAGCGACGGTCGTGGGCAACCGGGTGAAGTTGCAACAAGTGCTGATCAATTTGCTCAAAAACGCCGCGCACGCCATCCAAGGCAAAGACGACGGACGGATTACGCTGGTGCTCGACACCGACCCGGCCGGGGCAATCCTCACCGTGGAGGACAACGGTTGCGGCATGACGGCCGAGGTGGCGGATCGCATCTGGGAGCCGTTTTTCTCGACCAAAGGTGACGAGGGCAATGGGCTGGGTTTAGACATTGTCAAAGAGATTGTCGAGGCGCATGGCGGGCAGATTTCCTGCCAAACCGCCCCGGGCCGGGGATCCAGCTTCGTCGTCCTGCTGCCCGACGCGACGCAGGCCGACCCCGCAGTGGGCGATGCATCGCATTCGCGGGTGGCCCCGGCCCTTGCGGCCGGACCGGCGCCACGCTCGGCGTTGCCAATTCCCGCGGTGGCAAGCGCGCCGCATGCCATCATCGAAACAGGAAGCACGGCGGCGATGGAACCACAGGTTAGGAGTTGAACGGATGAGAATTCTGCTGGCGGCGCCGCGCGGCTTTTGCGCGGGCGTGAATATGGCGGTCGAAGCCCTCGACCGCGCCATCGCGCTGTTGGGCACTCCGCTCTACGTGTATCACGAGATCGTACACAACCGCCACGTGGTCGACGATTTCCGAGCGAAGGGCGCCATTTTTGTCGACGATATTGAGCAAGTGCCCGTCGGCGCCAATCTGATGTATAGTGCCCACGGAGTATCGCCCGCCATCCACGAGGCCGCCTTGCGGCGTGGGTTGAAAGTCATCGACGCCACGTGCCCGTTGGTTCGCAAGGTGCATCTGGAGGCTGCCCGATTCGCCCGCCTCGGTTATACGATTGTCCTTGTTGGGCATCGCGGGCACGATGAGGTGATCGGCACAATGGGGCAAGTCGCCGAGCCGATGCACCTGGTCGAATCGGTCGAAGACGTTGATCAACTCGATTTGCCGGCTTCGGCCAAGATTGCCTACTTGACGCAAACCACGCTGAGCGTTGACGACGCCAACCAAATCATCGAACGGTTACGAGTTCGCTACCCGCAGGCGCTAGGCGCCGCGAAAGAAGACATCTGCTATGCCACGCAGAATCGGCAAGAGGCGCTCAAGCGGCTATTGCCGAAAGCCGACGTGGTGCTGGTGATTGGCAGCCGCAACAGCTCCAACAGCACGCGCCTGGCCGAAGTCGCCCAGGAAGGCGGGCGGCCGGCCTACCTGGTGGACCACGCCGGCGAGATTGACGATGGCTGGTTTCGCGGCAAGCAGGCCGTGCTCGTCACCGCGGGGGCCAGTGCGCCCGAAGCCCTGGTGAGCGAATGTGTCAACCGCCTCCGCCAGCGATTTGACGCCTCGGTCGAAGAGCACACCGTCCGCCACGAGGACGTCGAGTTCGCCCTGCCGCTGGAAGTACGGTGAGAATCGGTCTAGCCGGCTAGTTTCGAGACGAAGCGGCCGGCGATTTCATAGAAGAGGCCGGCGGGCCGGCAGCGCAAGATCTCCAGCAATACGCGCAGCTTGTCGCCCGAGGGCGAAATCAGCTCGATGGCCAGAAACTTGTCGGTCACGCCACGGGTGTGGTACATGGCGATGCCGCCGCTGGAAATATCGCGTGACAGGGCCACGAACACGTCGCCGCACTTCTGCAGCGAACGATCAACCGGAACCGCGGTCACTGGCAGGTTGACCGCATAGCGGCGCTCCAGCCGCTGCTCGGGACCGTCATAGTACTGAGCGTTGCGCACCATCCGCTGGACAAACTTGGCGATCGCTTCGGGCGGGCGCAGCAAGTTCTCCGGATCGAAGTCGAATAACGCGCCGATGGCTTCCGTTGACTGCACGCAACAACACTCCGACCGCGACACGTGGCTTACGAAGGGCGCATTTCCGCCTTGCAAACATAGGTCATAGCCCAAAGGAGCTAGGCCATTTGCCGCGCGGCGCCGCGAGCCGCACCGCCGGAATAACCGCTACCATCAGCCAGTGGGCTGGTCGATCCGATTGCTGCCCGGTCCTACCGTTGGCTTCCTTGTTTTCCGGTCCGCGTGGCGGTACGTGCTTCGGCTTGCGCCGCGCCCGTGCCTTGGCCGGTGTGGGTTGGAGCGCCCGACCGGGTCAAGGCCGCTCGCAGGGCGACCCGCGTAGTCAGATCGGCGAATTTCTCCCGCTCGCCGGCCTCGACGTTTGCCAACCGCTCGGCCAGCCGTTGCACTCCGCCGTGATTGAACTCGGCCGCCCGGTGGACGCTGCCCAAAAAAGCCATAGTCTCGCGGAAGTTGTGGTCGGCGGCGTGGAGCACCAGAGGCTGGAAGGTCTTGGCCAAGACACTCACGCCCACATTGTCCAGCCGTACGAAGGCGTCGAGCTTGCAGCGGACAAAGTCGCGGCCGTCGCTGCTGCGCAAATAACTGGTGCGCAGCAGTAACACGCATTGCCCGCGCACGGGCCGCGGCAGCAGCGAACCGGTGTAGTTTCCCTCGGCGAAGACCAGGTGCAGTTGTGGCCCGCGATAGACGTACTCCAGCCGACCGCGCGTGCCGGCTTTGTCGTTGGCGTCGAACGTCGATTCGGCCACGCGGCTGAGCGCGACCTCGCTAATGCCCATCACCTCCCAGAGATTCACCACCAAGTCGGGATGTTCGACCAGGAACAAATACAGATTCGGATCGCATTCGATGGTCTGCGCCGGCAGGCAGCGGAAGATCGTGGGGCTGGCCAACACCGCGGAGATTTTGCTTCGAGCGGCGCGGTCGAGCTGCGCATAGGGAATCGCCCGCACGGCGTCTTCGCGTGCCATTCGGCTCGAGGTGCCCAGGGGCCTGACCGCTTTGGCGGGCTTGCCCGGCGTGGCAGCCCGCGCCGTGGCAAACGACGACACGATGGCCACGACCCCTAGAAATCGAAATCCACATCGGAACGCTGGCAGCGACATACTCCCCCCGGAGGTTCGGTCGACCCGGCGGAACGACTGGGTCGGCCCTTCCGGTCATTCCAATAATTCGGCCGTCGAATCGTGAGCGGCTGAGCGAATCTCAGCCTGTCGCGGCGATTTGGACGCCGGCGAAGCGTTAGCTCCGAGGGCGATTGGACTTGTGAGAGATGCACCGACCGGGCAGAATGCCACGCCGTTTCGCGTGAACGCCCCTTCGCACATGGCTTTCGGCATGTCGCATAAAACCACGAAATCGGGCAAATGGCGGATTCTGGGCGTCTTGTGTGCGATGTGCTGCGCCGCGGCGATCGCGCTTGCGGCACTGTTGCCGTATCGCCAGGCTCTGCTCGCCCGCTATTGGGAGACCGAGCTGGCGCGGGCCTCCGACGATCAGGTGGGCGAAGCGTTGACAAAGCTGGCGGCGTTGGGCGAACCCGGCATCGCCGCGGTGGCACGAGCTTTAGGGGCTGCGCGAAGCAGCGTTTCTCAGCGGGCCTACGACGTTTTGACGGACCAGATCGATGCGTGCGCCAGGCTGACGCCGCTGGAGGCCAACGATCGAATGGGCGCACTGGCGGCCGCCTTGGCCGCGGGCGCCGAGCAATCGCCCTCGGCGCGTGGCGCCGCCGCGCGGTTGGCAGTCCGCATGCTGCTCTGGCCTGAGGAAAGCGGGCTGGACCGAAGCCGCCTGGTGGCCGACTGCGAGCGTGTGTTGCAGGCGGCGGGCGCCCCGCCATCAGCGCGCCCCAGTCCAGTTGCGCCAACGTCAAAAGCTGCTGCCCGCCGCTCGCCGAAGTCTGGCCAGCCGGCGGCCGCACCGCGTCGCAGCGATCCTGAAGCTCTGGCCAATCTGGCCGCCGCGGAGTTGCCTCTGGCCGACCTTGCGCCACCTGCCCTCCACCGGGCTGCGACTGAAGAACTCGCCGAACCCGGCCATTTTGACGATACCAACACCGCCGCGATGGCCAGCCGGCCGGCCGATGAAACCGGGCAGCAGTTCAACGATGCATCCGCCGTCGAAGACGTGTCGCCTGTTTCGCTCGCGAAACAGGAACGCCGCGAGCGTGCTCGGCTCAAGTCGCTTGACAACTTGGCACTGTTCGCCGAGTTACACGAATCCGACCAGACCGCGGCCGAGGCGGCGGCTGAATTGCAGGCCCGCGGCCTCTCGATCCGCCAGATTGAAGTCGGTATGCACCTCTGCTCGCCCGACGCCCATGAGCGGCGGACATGGACGGAGTATCTGCCGGGAATCCGCGGAGTCTCCGCCAAGGCATGGTTGTTGCATCTCAGCCGCGATGAAAGCGTGGGAGTTCGGCGGGCGGCCATGAACCTGCTGGCCACGAGCGGCGACCCTGAAATGCTCCGTCGCGTGGGCGAATTGGCCCGTGAAGACAACGATCCGGAGTTGCGGCTAGAAGCCGCCCGGGCGGTCGATTTGCTCGACGAGCCCGCCCCCTAAGCCCAGCCAATCGGTGCGGGGTGGCCGCTGCCAGCAGGAAACCTTAAGATGGGCGAGGACCGACATCGTAAGATAGTAACAAGACGCCGATCAGACAGACTGGGTTTTCTGCGCAATTTAGCGCGGCGCCGGTTGTCCGCCAGGTCCGCATCGGGGCGATCGTGCCGATGATGTGCGATAGGACAAGCTTGCTCGACGTTCCCAACGAAGCCGCTTATGGAATTGACCCAAGATCGAAAAGGCATCGACACCCGTTTTGAGGCGAGCATTGATGCCGCTCGTGAGGCGCTCATGGAGCGCCTCCGAAACGAAGAAAAGATCAACGCGGCCACCCATGCCCTGGGTCTGATGCTGAGCCTGGTGGGCGTGCCTTTGCTAATATCAACCGCAGCCCGGACGGGTGACGGTTTACAGGTAATCGGTTGCGGCGTGTATGGAGCGGCATTGGTGGCGGTGTATGCCGCATCGACGCTGTCGCATGCCTTCCAACAGCCCCGTCTGCGGCATCTGTTTCGGGTGCTCGACCAAGCGTTCATTTTTCTGCTGATCGCGGGCACGTTTACCCCTCTGTCGCTCAGTTATCTGCGAGGCGGGTGGTGGTGGTTCTTGTTTGGCTTGGTGTGGGGCATTGCGCTATTCGGGTTCTTCTCGAAGGCCGCTTTCGGCCACCAGATCGACGCTGTCTCGACGGTGCTGCACGTCACGCTGGGCTGGTTGCCCGTGGCGGCGCTGAAGCCGATGCTCGGCTTGGTGCCCGGCGGACTGCTGTGGGCCATGTTCTATGGCGGCCTGTGCTACACGATCGGCACATTCTTTTTGCAGCGAGATGAGCGGGTGCCTTATTTCCACGCCGTGTGGCACCTGTTAGTCATCGCCGGCAGCGTGTTCCACTTCTTGGGTATCTGGCAGTACTGCACCGTGGCGCACGTAATTCAGTAGCGACACGGGCAGACCGCTTTCGACCGACTGCTGCGCAGCCAGGCAAAGACCGACCGACCAGCGGCCATCGTCTCCGCTCGCCGCCGGCGCGCGGCTGTGGCGAATGCAATCGACCACCATGGCGATCTCGTCTTCCAGCTCAAACACTTCGCCCGTCGGTTTTTCCAGCGGCAACTCCACCAGCCGCTCGCCGTCGAAGTGCTTGAGCCAAAACGTGGGGTGACGGGTGCGGTCGATGGCGCCGCTCCAGCTTGCCCACAAGGCCCCGGTGGCGCCCGATACTTTTACCGTCTGATGATGCTCAAACGCGCTAAGCGTCTGCGAGATGACGGCATAGGCGCCGTCGGCGAAGTTGACGATGGCGCTGAAATTGTCTTGCAGTTCCGGATGCCCCGGTTGGCGCGAGTTGGCCCGTGCATAGACCGACTGTGGCTCGCCCGCCGATGCCAGATACCAGCGGGCCAGGTCGAAAAAGTGAATCGGTTCTTCCAGAATCCAATTGCCCACGCGGGCGCTATCGAACCGCCAGCCCTCGGCGCCAAGCCGGTAAGGGCGGCGCGAGAGTTCGACCAGCACATACTGCGGCGCCCCGATGCCGCCGGCGTCGATGATCTGCTTGACCTTCGCCCACAAGCTTGAAAGCCGCAACTCGTGGCCGATCGCCAACAGCCGCCTCTGCTGCGTCGCCGCCGCAATCAGTTCATCGCAACCTTGCAGCGACAGCGCCATCGGCTTTTCCAACAACAAGTGCTTGCCGCTTTGCAGCACCGCTCGCCCCACCTCGGTGTGCAAGTGGCTGGGCAGAACCACATCGACCACATCCAGGTCGTCGCGGGCCAGCAACTCGTGGTAGTCGGCAAAAATGGCAGCTTGGGGAAACGCCGCGGCGGCAGCCTGGCGCGTGGCCTCGGACCGCGCCGCGATGGCCGTCAGGGCGGCGCTGGGCGTCTGGGCGATGGCCGCCGCGTGGTGGCTGCCCCAGGCGCCATAGCCGATCAAACCGAAACGAAGCGTGGCGGGTGTCAAAGGCAGATAATCCGTTTCTGGGCCAGTCGAGGTTCTAGGGAGTCGATTCAAGCTCGCACAGCGGCTATGTTAATGCCTGGCGGCGGCCCCATTCAAGGAACCTAAGCCGATGCAACTCTTTCTCGACAGCGCCAAGCTCGACGAAATCAAGCATGCCCTCGAAGTCTGGGACCTCGATGGGCTGACGACCAATCCACGACACGTGCAACAATCGGGCAAGCCGTTCCGCCGGGTGATCGAAGAAATCGCCCGGCTGTTCGAGGGCACCCACAAGCCGGTCAGCGTGGAAATTGATCCGCATCTGACCGATTGGCAAGACATGGTAGCGGCGGGCGCCGAGCTGGCGGAAATGTCGCCGAACTTTGTCATCAAAGTGGGCGCCAGCGAGGCGGGTTTTCGTGCCTTGCGCGAGCTGGCCGTACGCCGCGTGCAAACCAACGCGACACTGGTCTTCTCCGCCGCGCAGGCTTGGCACGCCATGCGTTGCAGGGTGACTTACGTCAGTCCCTTCGTTGGCTGGAAAGAGGCTCACGGCGACGAAGCCCGCTCGCTGCTGACCGACATCGTGCGCATCCGCGACAATTATCCTTATGTGACGAGGGTGTTGGCGGCGGCGATGCGCAACAGCCGGCAGTTGGTCGAAGCGGCCTTGGCCGGCGCCGACTGCGTGACGGCGGCCATGAGCGTTTATCAAGAAAGTTTCGCTCATCCCTATACCGACGCCGGCGCGGAATTGTTCGCCCGAGCCTGGGACGCCACCCCGCGAGATTGACCGAATGGACCAATCCGCCGCCGTCAATTCGGCCCCGTGGTATGCCGGTGTCAGTCGCTATCAGTGGCTGGTGCTGGCGATCGCTTCGCTGGGCTGGATTTTCGATGTCTTCGAGGGGCAGGTGTTCGTCTCCAGTCAAAAAGAGGCGGTGCGCGATCTGCTGCCCGCCGGCGCGTCGGACGCCCAAATCGACTATTACACCAACGTGATGCTGGCGGCGTTTCTGTTGGGTGGGGCGCTGGGCGGTGTGGTGTTCGGCGTGATCAGCGATCGCGTGGGCCGCACGCGGACCATGGTCTATACCATCTTGACGTATTCGGCGTTCACGTGCGTTTCGGCGTTCGCCCAGCGCTGGTGGGAATTGGCCATCCTGCGGTTCCTGGTGGCTATGGGAGTGGGCGGCGAATGGGCGGTGGCCAGCGCGCTAGTGGCCGAAGTCTTTCCGAAACAGGCACGGGCACGGTCTCTGGGCATCTTTCATGCTTCCAGCGTGCTGGGCACCTATCTGGCCATCGCCGCCTCGGGATGGCTCATTGTGGCTGATCGCGTAAACGGCTGGCGGTGGGCGTTTGCGATCGGTGCGGTGCCGGCGCTGCTCACGCTGTTCATTCGCGTTTTGCTGCGGGAGCCGCCGGCTTGGCTCGAAGCTCGCCAGGCCGCCGCCGCTGGGCACGGAAAACGCCTGGGCCGGATGCGTGAACTCTTTGCTGCGGGCTTGTTGAACCGTACCGTGGTGGGCGTCGGCCTGGCCACCGTCGGCATGGCAACATTCTGGGGCGTTCATATCCACGGCCGCGAAACCTTGCTGCGCGATCGCCAGCGCGCCTACCTGTTGCAGGCGCTAGGCGGAAACCCGGCCCACGTGCCCGTCAGCGCCTGGGAACATTGGCGCGGCGCCACCTCGGAGGCGGTGATCGAAACAGGCGAATCTGCCGAAGCGGAGCTGCGCGATGCGCCGGAGGAGCGCCGGCAAAAGCTACTGGAACATTATTCCGGGCAGTTCAAAAGCTGGGAAATGCTGGGCATGCTAATCGTCACCACCGGCGGCGGCCTGGGTCTGCTGGCGTTTGGGCCGCTGGCCGAGCAGGTCGGCCGACGCGGCGCCCTTTTGCTGTTTCAATTGGGTGGTTTGGCGGCCTCGCTGTGGGTGTTTCTGGCCCCGCAGGGCTGGACCTTGTGGTCTGAACCGCTGCAACTAATCGGCCTGGGCGGCTTTGGCTTTCTGACGCTGGGCATGCACGCGGGTTTTGCCGTTTATTTTCCCGAGTTGTTTCCCACGCGGCTGCGCGGCACCGGCGGCGGGTTTTGTTTCAATGCCGGGCGAGTGCTGGCCGCGCCGACCCTGGTCATCGGCGGCTGGATGCGCACCGGCGGCGGCCTGTCGATGGAGCTTTCCGCTGCCTGGCTGAGCGGCTTGTTTTTGCTGGGCATCGGCCTGCTGTGGTTTGCCCCCGAAACCAAGGGACAGGAATTGCCCGCCTAACCCGACCGAACACCAGCGTCGTTCGCGGGCTGCTGGCCGATTCGCCCAAAGGGTAGATGCAGATTCTGCCCTGGTGAGATATAATCGTCGCAGATCGAAACGCCCCCCCCACGGCAAGGCGGCGAATCGAAGTACGCCCGGCAGGATTCGAACCTGCAACCCTCGGTTCCGAAGACCGATGCGCTGTCCAGTTGCGCCACGGGCGCGCTGGGCTCAGCATACGGCTTGGCCAACGGTTGTTCAAGCGGTTCGGCGGGCGTGCTGGTGCGGCGACCGCTGTCGGGTTAGTACTGCATGGCTTTGATTACATTACGGGTGCTGGATGGGGCCGATCGGGGCCGCGTGTACGATGGTCTATCGACGCCGGTGACCATCGGGCGCGAAGAGGGCAACTCCGTCCAGCTCAACGACGAACGGGTCAGCCGCTTCCATCTCAAGATTCAGGAAGATCAGGACAAGCTGGTGCTCACCGATCTGGAGAGCACCAACGGCACCAAGGTCAACGGCGAGGACGTACAGCTTCGCATCTTGCGGCCTGGCGACATGGTGATGGTCGGCCGGTCGGTGCTCTTGGTCGGTTCGCGCGAAGAAATCGCCGCGCGGCTCTCGCAGCAGCGCGGGGCCGACATCCACGGCACCGGCACCATCAGCCCCGAGCTGGCGGGCAATTCGCCCCGGGCCTCGAGTCTCGACTTCGAGCTCAATTGGAGCGAAAACCCCGACCTGCAGGCAACCTTTTATTCGACCGAGCCGCCCGAGTTGCCCGACCGGCTCAGTCCCGGCCAGGCGGCGCAGCTTTCGGAACTGTTGGAGTTCTTGCACATTCGCCTGCGCAACTTGCTGGCCAGTGCCCGGCCCGAGAACGCCACCCGCCGCATGGTGCTCGACGAGCGCCGCTGGCAGAGCCTGCTCGATCTGCAATCGTTGCTGGCGGAGTATCTTCGCGGCATCGGCGAACCGCCGGATGAATAACTAGCACCATCGGACGGCGACAAGACTAGTGGCCGCCCGGTACGAGCGCCGCCCGGCCGTGCCCGCTCGGTGGCGGCGTGCAGCGCCCACGGTTATCATTGCGGCCATGAAACCGCTGACCGATCCAAAGGTCGATTTCGCCTTCAAGCACGTATTCGGACGTGAGCAGAACAAGCCTTTGCTGATCAGCTTGCTCGACGCCGTTTTACAGCCAGAGGCGGGGCAGAAGATTGAGAGCCTCGATCTACTGAATCCTTTCAACGATAGTGAGGCGCTGGACGACAAGCTGTCGATTCTCGACATCAAGGCACGTGACGAAAGCGGCCGGCAGTTCAATGTCGAGATGCAGATGCTGGCGTACGGCGCCTTCCGTCCGCGGGCGCTTTACTACTGGGCAAGGCTTCATCAAGGGCAGTTGCGTAAAGGGAAGGACTTCCGGGTGCTGCGACCCACAATCGCGGTCTGCTTTGTCGATACGCCGCTTTTTCCCGAGTTGCCCGACTACCATCTGATTTTTGAGCTGCGCGAGCGGCGGTTTCAGACGCTCTTTACCGATCAGATGGCGTTGCATATCCTGGAGTTACCGAAGTTCACCAAGGCGGCCGAGCAATTGGCCACGCCTTTGGACCGCTGGCTGTTCTTCCTGCGGCATGCGCGCGATCTCGACATGGACGCGCTGCCCGGTCCGCTCGATGTGCCCGAAGTTCGTTTGGCGTTAGGAGGCCTGGTCATGATTTCACAAAGCAAACGCGACCGCGAGTTATACGAATCGAGGCAAAAAATGCAGCGTGATGTCTACACAGCCTTGGCAGAGGCAAAAGATCGCGGCGTGGAAGAGGGGCTCCGGCAGGGCATCGAGAAGGGCATCGAGAAGGGAATCGAGAGGGGGCGATCGGAAGGACTGCAAGCACACATTGAATACCTTCAAAAGCTGATGCGCCGCGAAGAGATGCCCGGCGAGCAACTGCAGCGGCTTTCCTTCCCGGAGCTCGAAGCTCTCGCTGCGCGCCTGCAATCCGAGCTCAGCGCAAAACTGTCGGGTGGCGAGTGAACGTCCCAACTGCGGCAACGCCGTTTGGGCTGTTGAGGCCGACGCGATAGCCAACTGACGGTCCCACCGCTAAATTGTAGCAAGGCGCCACGCCGCGCTCTTTACCGTTCCGCCTTCCCGCAATGGACTGCCGATGACTGCTCGCTCGTTCGTTCACCTCCACTGCCATAGCCACTACAGCCTGCTCGATGGCGCCAGCCCGATCGAAGGATTGATCGCACGGGCAAAAAGCCAGGGCATGAACGCCTTGGCGCTCACTGACCACGGCAATCTGTATGGGGCGCTGGAGTTCTATCAAAAAGCCAAGGCCGCCGGCATTAATCCGATTTTGGGCTACGAAGCCTATATCGCGCCGGGCAGCCGATTTCAAAAAGAAGTCAGCAAAAACGACGAAGCCAGCTACCACCTGACGCTGCTGGCACAGAACCAGATAGGGTTTAAGAACCTCATCAAGCTCGCCTCAGCGGCGTTTCTGGAAGGGTTCTATCGCAAGCCGCGGGTCGATAAAGAGTTGCTCGCCGCACACAGCGAGGGCCTGATTTGTCTGAGCGGCTGCGTGTCGGGCGAGTTCAGCCGCTCGCTGCTGAGAAACCAAAACGCCGAACCCGACCTGCGCGGGACGGAAGAGATCGCCGCCTGGTTTCGGCAGGTGTTCGGTGAGCGGTACTTTGTCGAAATCCAGAACAACGGACTGGAAATCCAGCGGATGGCGCTCGAGGGCGCCGTCGACGTCGCCCGGCGAATGGGCCTGCCGCTGGTGGCCACCAGCGATGCCCACTATGTCAACCGAGAAGACGCCGAAGCGCAGGACGTGCTGCTGTGCATCAACACGGGCAAGTATCGCACCGACGTCAACCGCATGCGGATGGAAGGCGATCAGTTTTATCTGCGCGGCCCGGAAGAAATGTATGCCTCGTTCACCGGCCTGGAGGAAGCGGTGGCGCGGAGCCAGCAAATCGCCGATTCGGTGAATATCGAGCTGGAGTTGGGCAAGCGGCATTTTCCCACGTTCGACGTGCCCGGCGAACAGACGCCGGCTGATTATCTGCGCGAGCTATGCCTGGAGGGTCTCACGCGGCGTTACGCCGACGTGCCGGAAATGTGGAGCGAGGGAAAGCTGGCCCCCGTGGTAATGGAGCGGTTGGAGCGCGAGCTGGACGTGATCAACCAGCTTGGCTTTCCGAATTATTTTCTCATCGTGTGGGATTTCGTGCGATTCGCCGCCTCGAAAGACATTCCCGCCACGGCCCGCGGCTCGGGCGTGGGGGCGCTGGTCTCTTACGCATTGGGGCTGAGCCACGTCTGCCCGCTCAAGTATGACCTGCTCTTTGAGCGGTTTTTGGATATCAGCCGGTTGGAAGCCCCCGATATCGACATCGACTTTTGCAAGGACCGCCGCGGCGAAGTCATTCAATATGTCAAAGACAAATACGGCGAAGCAAACGTCGCCCAGATCGGCACGTTCGGCACGTTGGCGGCACGGGCGGCCATCCGCGACGTGGGCCGTGCGTTGGGCCTGCCCATTCCGCGCGTCGACGCCATCGTGGCGATGGTGCCCGAAACGCTGCACATCACGCTGAAAGAGGCGCTCGAACAAAGCGAGGACCTGAAAAAGACCTACTCCGGCGATCCCGAGATTCGCGAGCTGCTCGATCTGGCGATGAAGATCGAGGGGCTCGCCCGCAATGTCGGCACACACGCCGCCGCCGTGGTCATCGCCGATCGTCCGCTGAACGAATATGTGCCGCTGCAGCGGGTGACCGGCAAAGAAGAAATCATCACGCAGTGGGCCATGGGCGATGTTGAGCGGGCCGGCCTGCTGAAGATGGATTTTCTCGGCTTGCGCAACCTGACCATTCTCTCCAAGGCGGTCGATCTGATCGAGCAATCGACCGGCACGCGCATCGACCCGTATCGCTTTCCGCTCGATGACCAGCCCACATTCGCCCTGCTGTGCCGCGGCGAGACGAAGGGCATTTTTCAGCTCGAAAGCGGCGGCATTCGCGACCTGTTGCAACGGATGAAGCCCGACCATTTTCGCGACATCATCGCCACCAACGCGCTCTACCGCCCCGGCCCGCTCGAAGGCGGCATGGTCGACGACTACATCCAGGTGAAACACGGCCGCCAACAAGCCGAGTACAAACACCCGGTGATGAAAGAAATCTTGGAAGAGACCCACGGCGTGATGGTCTACCAAGAGCAAGTGATGCGCATCCTTAATGGGCTGGGCGGCATCGAGCTGTCGAAAGCCTATACCTGCATCAAGGCCATCAGCAAAAAGAAGCTGGAGACCATCGCCAAGTTCCGCGAGCAGTTTGTGGCCGGCTCGGTCGCCAAAGGGCTGTCGAAGTCCGAGGCGAGCGAGCTGTTCGGCATGATTGAAAAATTCGCCGGCTACGGTTTTAACAAGAGCCATTCGACCGCTTACGCCCTGATCGCCTATATGACGGCCTATCTCAAGGCCCACTACCCGGTCGAATTCATGGCAGCGCTGCTGTCGGGCGATATTCAGGGCCGCAACTTCAAGAAGAAAGACTCGCTGGTCGAACATCTCGAAGACTGCCGGCGAATGGAAATCGAGGTGCTGCCGCCCGACGTGAACCGCAGCCAGGGAGACTTCACGGTCAGCGACGGCAAGATCGTGTTCGGGCTGTCGGCTATCAAGGGCTGCGGGGGGCAGGCCGCCGACGCCGTCAAGGCGCAGCGGCAGGCCGGCGGACCGTTCCGCGATTTGTTCGATTTTTGCGAGCGCATCGACCCGGCCAGCGTTAATCGCACGGCCATCGAATCGCTCATCAAGGCGGGCGGATTCGACTCGTGCGGCGGGCGGCGCAGCCAATGGATGGCGGTGCTCGACAAGGCGTTGCAGTCGGGCGCCTCGGCCCTGGCCGACCGCCGCAGCGGCCAGCGCGGGCTATTCGACGAAGCCGAAGAAGAGCCCGCCGCGGCTACGCAGGCCGCCTTGCCCGAGATTCCCGAATGGGACGAGCGCGAGCGGCTGGCCAACGAAAAAGAGGTGCTGGGCTTTTATCTTTCCAGCCATCCGCTGGCTGAGTATCAGGCGACCCTCGACACCTATTGCACGCACACCACCGCCGCGGCGGCGACGCTGCCGCACAAGACCGAAGTGCTGTTGGGCGGCATGATTGCCGCCATCAAGTTTGCCCACTCGAAAAATCCCAAGCCCGGCGCGCCGAGCAAATATGCGATGTTCGACCTGGAAGACATGTCGGGCATCATGCGCTCGATTGTCTGGCCCAGTGATTTTGTAAGAATCGGGCAGCACGTCTTGGCCGACAAGGTGTTGGCCGTGCGCGGCACGATCGACAAGCGTCCCGGCAGCGAAGAGGCCAACCTGATTGTCAACGAGCTGATTCCGCTGGAAGAATTGGCCGCGCGATATACCAAGGGCGTCGTCATTCGCGTCGACGAGCAGGCGCACGGCGAAAAGGCGCTCGAGAGTCTGCGTGAGATCGTGCGCGGCTATCCCGGCTCATGCGAATTGCAGCTTGTGTTGGGGCTGGCCGACGGCAGCCGCGTGGTGTGCCGTTGCGACGGGCTGCGTGTCGAGCTGAACGACGAGATGCGCTCGCGCGTCGAGCAATTGCTCGGCCCCGACAACTTCCGCACGTTCGCCTCCGTGCCGTCGGCGAAGCCGGCCAACGGCCGCGGCAATGGCCACGCTCGCGGCCCCGCGTTGGCCTCTGCCGGCAACGGCCACCGTGCGGCAATTTAGGGCGGTTAGGGAACAAATGGCAATGAAGAGAACGAAGGTTACGACTGCATTGAATCGCATATCGCGCCAGCGCCACCCCAGCGACGTCAGCTCCACGGCGATGAGCTTCGTAAAAATGGCCGGTGGCTCGGGCGGAGTGTGACGATGCCCCGGCTGGTGACCGCCAAGTCCGAAACGCCCACGCTTACGTCAGCTCGATGTAGCGCCGCCACAGCGTGGCGGCGTCGACCTCCTTCAGATTGCTGCGAAGTAAATAACAGCCATCCGCCAGTTGCGACCAATCCGCGAACTTCGCCTGACGCCGCCACGTAATCCAGCCGCTGCTTGCCTCGTGGCTCGGCAAGCTTTTTGATCGTCACGTCGAAAGCCTGCGAGGCACGCCAGTTCTGTTGTTTCCGCCGACAGAGCCGCTGACCCGCGGCGGCTTTTTCTTTCAGGCGGCCCGCTTCGGCGGCGGCTTGCATCGCCTTCAGGCCCAACTCCAGCCGTGCGATCCGATTCGACGAGCGCCCAGTAGGCATGCGGCTTTTCATTTTTACGCCGATCGAAGCGCCTGAGAAACATGGCCGATC
Organism: Pirellulales bacterium; assembly: GCA_025927475.1. Lineage (GTDB taxonomy): Bacteria > Planctomycetota > Planctomycetia > Pirellulales > JAICIG01 > JAICLL01. The sequence continues at coordinate 6,403 of JAICLL010000027.1, read as the reverse complement.
CCTTACTCGCGGCGGTTTACCGCGAATAAGGATCGCACGATGATTGGCGATGTCAAGAAAGTAGGTCTTCACTACATCGCTTACGCTCCGTTTCAGGCCAAAAATTCGTGAAATTGCTTCCCGACTCTTTAATTTGGACTAGCTCGAATCTAGTGGCCGATTCGCGGTGGCTCGGACGTCGGCGGATTGACCCAGCCTTCGATCAGGTTGGCCATCATCCGCAGCCCGTCGCCCGGCCGCCAACCGCGCGACGGGACGTTGTGCCGCGGTTGGGCGAAGGGCGAATCCGCGTCCGCCCGCCCGGCAATGCCGCGGCGATCGCGGGCTTGCACACCCGCGGCGGGGACCAGACGGCCGGTCGCCTGGTCACCGGGTCGCGTTGCCGCGGGATCGTCGGCGGCGGGCGGCGCGGTGGTTTTCACCACCGGCGGTGGGCTGCCGATTGACGGTCCGAAAAAGAACCACAGCCCCAGTCCGCAGCCGATCAGGTAGGCCCGCGTGCGAAACAGCCGCCCCTTGGCCTGCGGATCGGACGGTGTCGGTTCACCGCCGGTCGTCATCCACACCAGCCCGGCCAGCGCGGCGATGGCCGCGGCGTTCAATACCGGCGAGATTTGCCAGCCATCGGCCGTATGGCTGACTTGCCGCGCCAGCCAATTGGCAACTAACAGTTTGGCCGTGAAATAATCGACGATCGTCACGATCGCCGAAAGCGCGCCAACAACCGTCGTCAATTTTCCCACAGACGTACTTTTCGCCGTCAAGTTTGCTTGCCGGGCAAAACACCACGGCCACCTCTAATTCTTCCCCGCGGCGGCTTGAAGTCAAACAAGAAGGGGCAGATGCGGCGGCGGCTTACCCCCATGTGCGGCAACTTTGACGGATGGCAAAACTTTACGGCCCGTCTTCGAACTAACCCGGCGGCTGGCATATACACGTGGGCGTCGCTGAATACAGCACTGCAACCCGCGCGCTTGAAATGATTGGGCATGCGACCTATCGACCTCACCGGCCACGAAGAAGCGGTCAAGCAGTTTTTCCTGTCGTCACCGCGCGATCCCGATAGTTCATTGATTGAACTCAATGGCCAAGCCGTGGCGCGCGTTCATCGCGTCCGGAATGAAACCGATTCCGCCAGCCCACCAGCGGCAATGGACGCGGGGATCGCGAAGGTCTGATCGACAAAACCTATCAGACGCTGACGGCAAATTCACGCGAAGCTGCTCAACTTACGCAGCCGGCGAACCGCCTCGGCCACTGAGGCGATGGCGAAATTGACCTCTTCCTCGATATTGAACCGCCCCAGGCCAAAACGCAGGCTGGCCCGCGTCAGGTCGTCGTTCAGGCCCAACGCCCGCAGCACATGGCTCGGCTCGGGATCGGCCGACGTGCAAGCGCTGCCCGAGCTGACTGCCAGGTCTTTCATGCTCATCATCAGCGCTTCGCCGTCGACCAGGTCGAAACTGACGTTGAGATTGCCGGGCAGGCGCGCCAGCGGCGCCCCCGGCGAAAGGCTTTCCAGCGCCGGCCCATTGAGCGACACGCCGCTGAGTTCGCCGACCAGACCCTGATAGAGGCGATCGCGCAGGGCGGCCAACCGCTCGCCTTCGCCGGGCATTTCGTCCAGGCAAAGCTGCACCGCCCGAGCAAACCCGACAATGCCCGGCACGTTCAACGTGCCGCTGCGCAACCGCCTTTCCTGTCCACCGCCGTCGATTTGCGATTGCAAACGCACCGGCGGCGAGCCGCGGCGGACATAAAGCGCTCCCACGCCTTTGGGACCGTAGAGCTTGTGCGCGCTGAAGCTCAGCAGATCGACGCCCAGCCGGCCGACATCCACGGGCATCTTGCCCACGGCTTGGGTGGCGTCGCAGTGCAGCCAGACGCCGCGGGCGCGGCAAACCTGCGCGATTTCGGCCAAAGGATGAATGGCGCCAATCTCGTTGTTGGACAGCATCACCGAGACCAGCGCCGTCTCATCGCGCAGCGCTTCGGCCACTCGCTGGGGATCGACGATGCCCGCCCGTTTATCGCCCGCGGGCGTGACCGGCACGAGCGTCACCTCGAAGCCGTGGCGGGCCAGCCGGGCCAGTGGATCGAGCACCGACTTATGCTCGGTGGTAACGCTTACCAGTTGGTTTCCCCGCCGCCTGGCCCGCTCGGCGACACCGCGCAGGGCAAGGTTGTTGCTCTCGGTCGCGCCGCTGGTGAAGACGATTTCGCGCGGCTGGGCGCCGATGGACGCGGCGATGGTCTGCCGCGCCGCGTCGACGGCGTCTCGCGCTTCGGAGCCGAACACATGACTTACACTGCCGGCGTTGCCATACCGCTCGCCAAAATACGGCAACATCGCCTCGACCACCCGCGGATCGACGCGGGTGGTGGCGTGGTTGTCCATGTAGATTGGAAGCCGGACCATCGCCACCGATGTGCGTTAAGATGCCGGGACAGGCGTCGGGTAAATATAAACCTCCTCGACACTCATGCCCCCGAAGGACGTGTCAGCGACGCGACGAGGGACGTCAGGCCCATAGCGCGATTGCAACTGGAGCGCCGCGACCGCTAGCGGATGGCTACTGTTAATCACTCGGACATCAAACGATTCGAACCAAGGATCCCTTAAGCGGCGAGCAATCTGATGCACCTGCATGTATGTCGAGTGAACTTTCTCATCAGTAATCTGCTGAGATGCCACATAAAGCAGCATGCGCCCATCCGCATCCTTTAGCCAAAAAGCAACATCCACCGGAACCACTTTGATGAGTTCGGCCAAGAATTTACGGCCCGCCTCTTTGTTTTCAGCTACCAGTGTGCTTTCAGCCATGGGAGGATTCCGCTTGTTGGATGAGTGATGGCTTCAATAAGACTTCTCGCCTGAACTTCGGTTTTTGGATAATAGCGTTCTCGTTCTTTCCATTGCTCCACAATCGACCAGTTTACCTCAAAGTTGAGATCAGAAGCTCCTTTCGCATCCCGCTCGGCGATCAAGCCGCTCGCATCGAGTAACTTGCTAAAGTCGTGCGTGAAGCATTTTTCGGCAAACTTCCGGTCCTCAAATAACGCCCCGGTGCGCTCGATGTTGCGGATGATGCACGCCTTGAGCCCACATTCGACGGCATATCCCGCCAAATAGTAGGCTCCGCCCCACTGCCCGGCAGCCAGGAGCACGCCGGCGTCGGTCAGCCGCTCTTCGGCGATCTGTTTCAAGTCCATCGAATCTTCTGTGCGACTCGAGCACTAAATCAATTCTGGCACCTGCCGATCGAGGGTCAAGCTGAGCAAGCCCTGACATCCGGTCTCGGGCGAACGGTAGCCTTCTTTACCACCGCATCAGAGCCGCAGATTCGCGCCGCACACCAGCCACAGCACCGCCATGCGAATCGCCAACCCATTGGTCACTTGTTCCAGAATGACCGACTGCGGTCCGTCGGCCACGTCGGGCGTGATCTCGACGCCGCGGTTGATCGGCCCCGGCGCCAGAATCATGATGTCGTCTTTCGCCCGGGCCAGCCGCTCGCGGTTCATGGCATAAAGATGGGCATACTCGCGGACCGACGGGAAGGGCCGCGTCGATTGTCGCTCGAATTGAATGCGCAGCAAGTTCAGCACATCGCACCGCGGCAGAATGTCGTCGAGATTATAAGAGACCTCCACGCCCAGTTCTTCCCAGCGGCGGGAGACGAGCGTCGAGGGGCCGCAAACGATCACGTGCGCCCCCAGCCGCTTCAATCCCCAAATGTTCGACCGCGCGGTGCGGCTGTGCGAAATGTCGCCGACCAGCGCCACGGTCAGTCCCGCCAACTCGCGGCGATGCTCGCGGATGGTCATGATGTCGAGCAGGCCCTGGGTGGGGTGCTCGTGCGGCCCGTCGCCCGCGTTCACCACCGAGCAGTCGAGCTGCTGGGCCAGCAGGTGCGGCGTGCCGGGCGTGCGATGCCTGACCACGACCACGTCGATGCCCATGGCCTCGATGTTTTTGGCGGTGTCGATAAACGTTTCGCCCTTCGAGAGGCTGCTGCCCGAGGCGGAGAAGTCGAGCGCGTCGGCCCCCAGTCTGCGTGCCGCCAGGGCGAAACTGGTGCGGGTGCGCGTCGAGGCCTCGAAGAACAGATTGGCGCAGGTGCGGCCCGCCAACACCGAAAGCTTTTGCCGGCAGCCGCCGGTGGCTTCTTTGAACATCACGGCGGCGTCGAGCACGCAGACCAACTCTTCGGCCGAGAGTTCTTCCAGCCCAAGCAGGTGCCGCCGCGTCCAAACCGCGGGGATTTCGCCGATTTCGCTTACATCGATGCTCATAGATTCTGCACGCGGCTGTTCGCCCGAACGGAAGTCTCAAAGTATAACAGCCTCGCGCGGCGGTGTCAGCGTGCGCCAGGCTGGCGGGTTTCGACCATTGGGCTCTGGAATGCCCGGTGGTTGGGTCACCGCCAGACGGTGGGACTCGGCCTGCCCTACAAGCTTACAGCCGTCGCCAGGTCGTCCTAATGCGACACCCGCCAGCGGGCGCGGAACAGCCAGATCATGGCGGCGACCAAGCCGATGTCGAGCGCCAGATAAAAACCCACAAACGAAAACCACAGCGGCCAGTTGCCCACAATCGGCGTCGCCTCTTGCATCTTCAGGTCCAAGGGCAAGGCAAACGCCGCCGAAAACGGACTGGTGAACGAAAGCTGCCGAATAAGCGGCGTAAACGCCGATTTTTCATAAAACACCTCGGCAAACCGGGCGATCGCCACCGGCGCGGTGAACAGCGCAATCACCACCAGATACGACGTCATCATGCTCACCGAGGTCTTGCGGAAGATCACCGAGCAGAACAGCGCCAGTTCGGCCGTGGTGAAGCAGGTGAGCACCACAATCACCAGATAGCCGCCGATGGTGGGCAGATTGGTCCAATAATACGAGACCATCACGCAGGCCAACAGCAGCGGCCACAACAGGAACGATGTGAGCACGCTCGATACGCGCAGCCCCGAAATCAGCTTGCCCCACATGATCTGCCAGGGCGAAATGATGGTCACCAGCAGCAGGTCGAGCGTCTCGCGTTCGCGTTCGCTGGTGACGCTGCCCGCCGAAAACACCGGCCCCACGAGCATATTGAACAGCACGACATAGCTGATATACCACGGCGCCAGGTTGGGAAACAGGTAGAGACAGGCGGCCATCAGCGGGATGGCCAGAAACATGCTCACTTGAATCACCACTCGCAGCATCAGCGTGCCCTGGCTGAACAGCTCGCTGCGCATTTCTTTGTCGTAGATCGGGTTCACGCCGTCGTCCAAAAGCGAAGTGCGCTTGGCGGGGGCGAACAGCCGGTCGGGGAATTGATCGCGGTGGATCACCAGCCCCACCGCCTGCTTCAGCTCTTGCACTTCGTCGACCACTTCCTTGCCTTCGCTACCCACGTCGGGCGGGTGCAGCAAACGGCGGCTGGTGGCCGCGAACAGAATCAGGCAAACCGCGGCGCAGCCCGCCGGAAAAAACGTCACCGCCACAAACAAGCGAAAGGCCGCTCCGGCCCCTTCGAACAACTGCCAAAAATACACCGCAAACAACGCCAGCGGCAGAATGGCCAGATACGACACCACCAGCGAGGCGCTGGTCCGCCGGAAATAGCTGCTGCAGGCCAGGCTGATCATGCCGAACGTGCCCACCGAGATGATCAGCGCCATATAAATGGCCAGCACTTCATAGAACGAAACGCCGCCCAAAGGCAGGCAGAGCATGACGATCGGCAGCGACGAGAAAATGAGAATGGCCACGTGCGAAAGCGAAGCCAGCAGCTTGCCGAGCACGATGGCGCCCGGCCGCAGCGGGCTGGCCAGCAGCATCTCGTAGCTTTTGCGTTCCTTTTCGCCCGTGATGGCGCCGGCGGCGAAACTGGGCGCCATCAGCGAGGCGATCAGATATTGTCCTAGGAAGAAAAGATTGACCAGGGTTTTAGCCGCTTCGGGCTTGGTCATGTCGATTTTCTTCTCTTGCGGCCAGGCCATGTAGACCACCGCGCCCAGCAGCACCACATAGGCGAACAGCAGCACAAACGCCCGGCCCATGCGCAGGTTGACCAGCAGCTCGCGTTGCAGGACGGGGTTTTCAGCGAGGTACATGGGGTGGAGGTTGGGGACTGGAGGTTGGAGGTTGGGGCCACGCGACCACAATGGACGCGATTATAGCCGGAACACCGGTTGCTTTCATGCATCACGGGCCGGATGCTAAATCTTGATTTCGAGTGATGGATTCTCACCGGCCCCTTTCGATTCATTTGGTTGCAACTCGCACTCCGCCATTACGCAGCTTTCGCATATAGTGCTTCTTGCTCATTTTCAATGCGGTGCGTCATGAAGTCGTCCCACTGGTCGTTCAGATAAAAGGACCGCAATGAGAGCATGGCTTGCGCGCCTTC
>JAICLL010000040.1 GCA_025927475.1 Pirellulales bacterium | reverse complement strand
TGTCTTCCCCGAACTGCGAGGGCCACCCGATGTGAGCCGCCGCGCCCGCCCCCGAAAAACCGCTGAATCTACTTTCGGCGATTCTATCGGACGAAACGTTCAAACCGGCCGAACCGGCCAACCTGGCCGACACCGGGCTGAGCGATTCGCTCATCGACTCGCTGGTCTGCAAATATCTGTCGGTGGTCGGCACTGCCAGCGGACGCGGCATCGCCGAGCATCTCTGCCTGCCGATGGCGGTGGTCGAAGAACAATATCACCGGCTTCGCTCGCGGCAGTTCCTGGCCCACACCGGCTCGGCCCCGCTGAATGACTATTACTATACGCTCACCGACCAGGGCCGCCAGCGGGCACAGACGTTTCTCGATGCCTGCAGCTACGTCGGGCCGGCCCCCGTGCCGCTGATTGAATATGTGCTCTCGGTCGAAGCCCAGACCATCCGCGCCGAAGCCCCCAAACGCGCCCAGCTCGAACAAGCTTTTGAAGACATCACTGTCGATCCCTCGGTGTTCGACGAGCTCGGACCCGCCGTGAACTCGGGCGCCGGCATGTTTCTCTATGGAGCGCCCGGCAACGGCAAAACCACCCTGGCCGAACGCATCACCCGCTGCTTCGGCCAGCATATCTGGGTCCCGCGCACGCTGCTCGAAGACGGCCAGTTGATCAAGCTGTTCGACCCGGCCTATCATCAGCCGGTCGAAGACGCCCGTGAAAGCTTTTTGAAGCAGAACGATTTTGATCGCCGCTGGATCAAAATCCGCCGCCCCACGGTGATCGCCGGAGGCGAGCTGACGATGGACAGCCTGGAGATTCGCCACGATCCGCACGCGAACGTGAGCGAGGCCCCGCTGCAGCTCAAAAGCAACTGCGGTTCGCTTTTGATCGACGACTTTGGGCGCCAGCGAATGGAGCCCGAGGAGCTGCTCAACCGCTGGATTGTGCCGCTGGAAAAGCGATACGATTTTTTGACACTCTCGACCGGTAAAAAAATTCAGGTGCCTTTCGAGCAGTTGATCATCTTCTCGACCAACCTCGACCCGGAAGACCTGGTCGACGAGGCTTTCTTGCGGCGGATTCCCTACAAGGTGAACATCGCCGATCCGTGTGAGCGCGAATTCCACCGGCTGTTTGAGTTCTATGCTCCGAAGTTCGGGTTTGAATATCGTCGCGACATGGTCGAGCACTTGCTGGCGACGCATTATCGACCGAGCGGGCGGCCGCTGCGCCGGTGCCATCCGCGCGATCTGCTGGGGCAAGTAAGGAACTACTGTGCGTACAACAGCCTGCCGGTGGAAATGACCGGCGAGCACTTTGACCGCGTGGTCAAGAGCTACTTTACGGTGGTCAAGAGCAAGGACACCGCCTATCGGCCGTCGGTGTGTGTGACGCAGCGGGTGGAGTGATGGGTGGTGAGTGGTGAGTGGTGAGTGGTGAGTGGTGAGTGGAAAACGCGAACGTGGCTCCCCGCCATAAGAAGCGGTAGCCCCGGCCCTCGTGGCCGGCTGGAGGGTTATCAACACACCCGGTAGCCCCGGCCGTTGTGGCCGGCTGCGGCAGGTTCATTCCCGGTAGCCCCCGGCCCTTGTGGCCGGCAACCGGCCGTCGACCGGCGGGCACAAGGCCCGGAGCTACCTCGCGAAGCCGTTTGCAGCTATGATGTTGCGTCATCCGCGGTGATTCGCTGGCAACCGCCTCTTGGCGAGCCGCGTAGAATGAATCAAGCAAGCGGCGTCTTGAGCGAATGAATCTTGGGGCGCGCTTGCGATTGCGCTTTGACTCGCGCTTGCGCGTCCTGAATCCTGAATTCCGAATCCTGACTCCGATGTTTTACTTTGACCCGGTTTACTTTCTTTATCTGGCGCCGGCGTTTTTGCTGGCGATGTGGGCGCAGATGCGGGTGCGCTCGACCTATGCCGAAGCGCAGCAAGTGCCCGCCCCGATGAGCGGCGCCGAGGCGGCCCGCCGCGTGCTCGACAGCGCCGGGCTTTATCATGTCGAAATCGAGCCGGTCCCTGGCGAATTAAGCGATCACTACGACCCGCGCGACAAAGTGCTGCGGCTGAGCAGCGGCGTCTACCAGAGCCGCTCGATGGCTGCGGTGGGCATCGCCGCCCATGAGGCCGGCCACGCCTTGCAAGACGCGAAACATTATGCGCCGCTCGTGGTGAGGAACATCGCGGTTCCCGCCGCCAACTTTGGCAGCGGATTCAGCTATATTCTGCTGATTGCCGGCATGTTGTTGGGCGCTCCGTTGCTCGTCTGGGGCGGCATTGCATTGTTTGGCTGCGTGGCGTTTTTCCAGGTCGTGAACTTGCCGGTCGAGTTCAACGCCAGCACGCGGGCCAAAGACGAGCTGATGTCGTTGGGCATCATCGACGCCAATGGTTTGGTTTATGTGAAGCGCGTGCTCGACGCCGCCGCTTGGACCTACGTAGCCGCGACGCTGCAAAGCCTGCTGACGCTGCTCTATTACATCATGCGGTTCACCGACCGGCGCGACTGACGCCGAAGTCACCAGTCTCTAGTCTCCGGCCTCAAGTCCCCACTCTCCGTGCCTTCCACCATCGCTTACCTCACCGCCGGCGGGGCCGGCATGTTCTGCGGAAGCTGCATGCGCGACAACACGCTGGCAGCGGCGCTGGTGCGGCTGGGCTGCGATGTGCAACTGATACCGCTCTATACGCCCATTCGCACCGATGAAGAAGACGTGAGCATTGACCGCGTATTTTTCGGCGGCGTGAATGTCTACCTGCAGCAGCAGGTGCCGCTGTTTCGCTACCTGCCCGGCTTTCTGGTTCGCTGGCTCGATCATCCTCGGTTGCTGGACGGCGTCGGGCGGCTGGGAATCAAAACCAGCGGGCGGCAACTCGGCGCGCTGGCGGTCTCGGTGTTGCGGGGCGAGCATGGTCGGCAGCGCGGCGAGGTGCTTCGCCTGGTCGAATGGTTGGCCGGTCATATTCGGCCGCAGTTGGTCAACCTGAGCAACCTGCTGATCGCCGGCTGCGTGCCCACGCTTAAGCGGAAGCTGCGGGCGCCGGTGCTGGTGACGCTGCAAGGCGACGACCTGTTTCTCGAGGAGTTGCCCGAGCCGTATCAATCGCAGGCGCTCGGCGAACTGCGTCGCCTGGCGGCCGAGGTCGATGGCTTTTTGGTGTTCAGCCAATATTACGCCGACTTTATGGCCGACTGTCTGCAAGTGCCGCTCGATCGGTTTCATCTGGTGCCGATGGGCCTTCAGCTCGACGATTATCAATTGCTGTCGCCGATGGTTGGCGAGCGGCCGCCGACGATCGGATATTTGGCCCGCCTCTGCCGGGCCAAAGGTCTGCACGTGCTTGCCGAGGCCTACTTGCGGCTGCGCCAAATGCCCGGCGGCGAGTTCGCCCGCTTGCACGTGGCCGGCTGGCTGCCGCCGACCGAGCGGGCCTTTGCCCAGGCCGAGTTCGGCAAGCTGCGGGCCGCGGCGGGCGACCATTTTCAATACCTCGGGCAGCTAGAGCGGCCCGCCAAGCTCGACTTCTTGCGATCGATCGACGTGCTTTCGGTGCCGACGGTCTACCGCGAGCCAAAGGGTATTTTCGTGCTCGAAGCGTTGGCCAGCGGCGTGCCGGTGGTGCAGCCGGCGCATGGGGCGTTTCCCGAATTGCTGGCGGCGACCGGCGGGGGCCGGCTGGTGCCGCCGGGCGATGCCGAGGCCCTGGCTCGCGCCTTGCACGAACTCTTGGTCGATCACGCCGCGCGAGCCGCGCTGGGCCAGGCCGGGCGCGAGCGCGTGCTGGCCGGGTTCGGCGCCGAGCGCATGGCCGCCGCCACGCTGGAGGTCTATCAAAAGTTTTTGACGCCTACGACGGTTGCAAATGCCGCCGCCGAGGCGAGAATTCTAACTTGAATGAACGGCCACCATGCCCGACGAATTACCTTATCTGAACCCTAGCCGGCGACGTGCAAGACCCTCCGCACTCCGAAACCCTGCCGCGATTGCTCGGCCCACTCGACGCTGTGGCTGTTGTCGTGGGCGGCATCATCGGCTCGGGCGTGTTTCTCAAACCCGCCACCGTCGCCCAGAACCTCGATAGCTTGGGGCTGATTCTCGGTGTGTGGATCGCGGTAGGGCTGATCACCCTCTGCGGGGCTTTATCGTTGGCCGAGCTGGCCGCCATGCTGCCGCAGGCGGGCGGTCCCTATGTCTACCTGAGCGCGGCCTATGGCCGGCTGCCCGCCTTCCTGTGGGGCTGGACCGAGTTGTGGATTATTCGAGCCGGCTCGGTCGGGGCACTGGCCACCGCCACCGCCATCTATCTCGACAAGCTCGTGCCCATGAGCCGCCTCGGGCAAGAGGGCGTCACTCTCGGCATTGTGCTGCTGCTGTCCGTGGTCAACGTTATCGGCACGCGCTGGGGCGCGGTGGTGCAAAACCTGACCGCCGTGCTCAAGCTCGGCTTTCTGGCATTCATCGTGGTGTTGCCGCTGGCGGTCTCGCACACTCCGGTCGAAACTGCCTCTTGGCTGCCTGAGACCTTCTCGCCCTCCGTTTGGCGCGGCCTCGGTGTGGCCATGGTTGCCGTCATGTGGCCCTACGACGGCTGGATCAATATCGGCCCGGTGGCCGAAGAGATTCGCGATCCGCAGCGCAATGTGCCGCTGGCCTTGGCAGTGGGCATGTTGGTGGTAATCGCCGTGTATGTGCTGGTCAACTTGGCCTATCATTCGGTGCTGCCGATTGCGGCCATCGCGCAGTCGAAAGCCGTTGCCGCCGATGTCTGTCAGACGCTGCTGGGCGACATCGGCGGCAAGGTGGTGGCGCTGGGCGTGCTGTGCTCGACGTTCGGCGCGGCCAACTCCAACTTGCTCACCGGGCCGCGCATTTATTTTGCGATGGCCCGCGACGGCCTGCTGCCGGCGGCCATTAGCCGCGTCCACCCGCGCTGGCGCACGCCGGCCAACGCCATCTGGCTGCAAGCCGTCTGGACGACGGTATTGACGGTCGTGGCTTATGCTTCGAAAGACGACCCGCTGGAGGCGTTCAATGCGCTGACGGATTTTGTGATTTTCGGCGGGCTGGTGTTTTATGCCTTGGCTGTCGGGGCGGTGTTGGTATTTCGCCGCACGCACCCCGAATGGCCGCGCCCTTACCGAACCACCGGCTATCCGCTGACACCGATCATTTACTTGCTGGGCGTATCGGCGGCGCTGGCCAGCATGGTATATCAAGAGTGGGTGCAAGCGGCGGCGGGAACGGCGCTCATTCTTAGCGGCGCGGTCTTCTACGCGTTCGCAAAGAAGAGGGTTCAAAGGCCGTAGGCCGAAGGTCAGAGACCTTTATAACCCGCGGATGGCAGTTGCGACGAAACGGCGGCGATTAAGAACCCTAAACCCTATTGGTTCGCTCCACGAGGCGCATTAAAAGTTGAAGCGCAGCGCCCGAGTCGACGGCTTCCGCCGCTAATTGACTACCGCCGGGCAGGCTATTGGCCTTGCCGGCCAGCCAAAGAGCAGCGGCGGCATTGAGAAGCACGATGTCACGCGCGGGACCGGCTTGGCCGCCCAAAACCTGGCGGATGATGGCGGCGCTGGCCGCCGGACCATCGACGCGCACAGCATCGAGACTCGCCCGAACGAGGCCAAAATCTTCGGGTGAGAAGATCGATTCGCGCAGCTCCCCCTCGCGCACTTCGGTCACGCGCGTTTCGCAGGTCAAGGTGATTTCGCCCAGCCCATCGGAGCCGTGTACCACCAGCGCGCGCCCGACGCCCAGTCTGGCCAGCACGGCCGCCAACCGCGGACGCAGCTCATCGCGTCCGACGCCCAGAAGCTGGTATTCGGCCCCGGCAGGGTTTGTGAGCGGTCCCAGCAAATTGAAGATCGTCGGCACGCCCAACCGCTGGCGAACGCGCGACACGTGCTTCATCGCTCCGTGACAAAGCGGCGCAAAACAAAAACAAACACCGAAATCATCGAGGCAGGATAAGACGCATTCGACGGTCGCCGATACGTTGACGCCCAGCTCGGCCAACACATCGGCCGAGCCGCTTTTGCTGGTCACCCGACGGTTGCCGTGCTTGGCCACGGGCACTCCCGCCGCGGCGGTCACCAAGGCGGCCGCGGTGCTGACGTTGAACAGCGTCGAGCCGCTACCGCCGGTGCCGCAAGTATCGACGATGCCTTGCCGCCGGCTACGGATGGCCGTCATGTGCCGCCGCATGGCGATGGCCGCGCCGGCAATCTCCTCGACCGTCTCGCCGCGGCTGCGCAAAGCCAACAAAAACGCCGCAATCTCGTCTTCCGGCCACTCGCCCCGCATGATGCCGTCGATGGCCTTGGACATTTCGTCCATCGACAGGTGGCGATCAGGAACTAGCACGTTCGAGCACGGCGGGCGTTTAATCTTGCAACAGCAGGCCACGAGGGCCGGGTTTATCGGCGCGGCTTCTTGCGCGCGGCGGCGGGCGCCTTGGCGGGTCGCGCCTTTGCTTTGGGTTCGCGGGCCGCTTTGTGGCGGCGCCGCTTGGGGGCCGGTTGCGGTTGATCGTCGCCGACGTTTCCTAAGCCGCCCTGCATCATCCCCATGCCCGGGTTCATCATGCCCGGGTTCATCATGCCCGGGTTCATCATGCCCGGGTTCATCATGCCCGGGTTCATCATGCCCGGATACATCATCCCACTGGGGTTCAACCCCGTCTTCACTCCGCCGTAGCCGCCAGCCATGCCGGCCATCATCATCATTTGCATGGCGGCCATATCCGCGGGGGTCATTTGGCCGCCGCCATTGCCGCCGGTGATGGGAATAAACAGGGGTGTCAATCCAAGGCTATTCGCGCCGGGCATTCCGCCCATCTGACCGCCCACCCCGCCGCTCGCCGACGTACCTGGCCCAAAACCGCCCAAAAGTCCCGGATGTGGCGCCTGGGCGTGCGCCGGGCTCGACAGCCCAACGATCAGGCAGGAGGCAAAAATGGCGGCGAACCAGCGATACTTTTTTCTTGATACAACCATCGGTGACAGAACTCGGTGGGCTTGCGTGAGTCTCCGTACCAGCATAATCGGCCCCACGGTAAAGGCAACCGTCCAAACCGCCCGCACTAGCCAGGCGAAGCAGCGCTGGCTGGCAATCACACTGGATCGCCGAATAAGCAGTCCTGGAATTGTCGGCTGACGATCCGGAAACCCACGTATTGGCGTTGTAACGATTGGCAGCGCTTTTGCCACTGTCACCAACGGAGAGTTTTACGGATCAGGGGGCAGTGCGCAAAAGGGAGTCATGAAGTCACTCGATGAAAAAAGATGCTCCGGCTCCCCTCGGTCGGGAGGCTAACCATGGGTCTCCGAAGCAAATGGGCAGCGGTCGGCGCCGCCGGGCTTGTGGTGGGCGCTCTGGCATGGCGGCTGACGCCGCGGCAAGCGGCGCCTGAGGCTGGGCAGTCCAGATCGCCGGGGTTCCGCGATGTCACCGCCGAGCGGGGCATCGCCTTCCGCATGAATTACCTGCCCGGCGAGCAGGGCGAAGCCTTCAAGGTCAATCTCTATGATCATGGCTGCGGCGTGGCGGTTGCCGATTACGACGGCGATGGCAATGAAGACGTGCTGTTGCTGAATCAACTGGGCGAAAACGCCTTGTTCCACAACCTGGGCGGCGGGCGGTTTGCCAACGTGACCGCCGAGAATCCTGCGGTGGCGCTGAGCGACCGCATTTGTGTAGGCGCCAGCTTTGCCGATTACGACAACGACGGCGACCAAGACCTATTTATCACCAGCACGCGCGGCGGCAACGTGCTGCTGGAGAACCGCGCCGGGCGATTCCATGATATCACGCAGTCCGCCGGCGTAGCCAGCATCGCCCACTCGCAAACGGGCGCCTTTTTCGACGTCGACAATGACGGTGATCTCGATTTGCTGATCACAAATACGGCCAAGTGGACCTCGGATGAATACGACCCGCGCCGGAAATACTACGTCGGCCCGGTGACGCTCTGGGATAATATTGGCCGTTCTGAAGATTTTGAACGGAACCAGCTTTTCCGCAACAATGCCGACGGCACCTTTACCGAAATCACCGACGATGCAAGGCTGGCCGGAAACGGCTGGAGCGGCGACTTGGCCATCTTCGATTACGACGAAGACGGCGATATCGACGTCTTCATTACGAACATGTTCGGCATGAGCCAGCTTTATGCCAACGACGGGCAAGGCCACTTTACCGACGTCACCCGCGAGACGCTGCGGCGCACTTCCTACGGCGCCATTGGTTCGGCCGTGTTCGACTTCGACGGCGATGGACGGCTCGATCTGTTTGTCGGCGACATGCATTCCGACATGTGGATGGGCCATGAAGACAGTGGCCTGGTCCAGCCGACGCGTAAATATCGCTATTTTCTGGGCCGCCGACCGGAATACGATCTCGTGGCGCGCAGAGACGAAAAGAAATTTATCGAGGGGCTGCGTATCGATTACGACGTCGTGTTGTTTGGCAACACGTTATATCACAATGAAGGCCACGGCACGTTCACGGAAGTCTCCGACCGGGCCCACCTCGAGACGCTGTGGCCGTGGGGCGCGACTGCCGGCGATTTTGACAACGACGGCCACGAAGACTTGTTTTTGCCATCGGGGATGGGCTATCCGTTCTTTTACCATCCCTCGTCGTTGATGATGAATGGCGGCGACGGCGCCTTTACGGACCGCGCCGCCAACGAGGGTATCGAGCCGCCCGCCGGCGGCCGATTTCTCGAGCAACGAATCGCCGGGCGCCAGGCCGCGCGCAGCTCGCGCTGCGCCGTCGCCGCCGATTTCGATGGCGACGGCCGGCTCGACCTGATGGTCAACAACTTTAATGACAGCCCGTATTACCTCTTGAACCAGTTTCCCCTGCGCAATTTCGTCCGATTTCGGCTGATCGGCACGCGCAGCAATCGTGACGCCATCGGCGCGGTTGTGCGGCTGTACGTGGGCGAGCGAGTGCTCGTTCGACAGGTTCCAGGCGCCGGCGGCTATCTGTCGCAGCCGAGCAAGATCTTGCATTTCGGTCTGGGAGATGGAGAGCGGATCGACCGGGTCGAAATCCGTTGGCCCAGCGGGCACGTGCAGACCAGGCCTGTCGATCGGCTGAATACCGTGTACACTGTCGTGGAGGCGGATGGCTGAACCTTGAACTTTGAACCCCAAACCCTCTGATGCCCTTATTGGTTGTTGGCTCCGTGGCCTTGGACAGCGTGGAAACGCCCAGCGAACGGCGCGACGACGTGCTGGGAGGCTCCGCCGTCTATTTCTCATACGCCGCCAGTTACTTTGCGCCCGTGCAATTGGTGGGCGCGGTGGGCGACGATTGGCCCGCCGAACACACGGCTTTG
The DNA here is from genome assembly GCA_025927475.1 of Pirellulales bacterium. Classification (GTDB taxonomy): domain Bacteria; phylum Planctomycetota; class Planctomycetia; order Pirellulales; family JAICIG01; genus JAICLL01. Next base: position 31,227 of record JAICLL010000040.1, on the reverse strand, counting down.
CTGCGCTCGCGGCAGATCGACACCGCGGGCCTGGAAGTGGTGGCGGGCGCTAAAACGTTTCGCTGGCGCGGCAAGTACCTGCCGAACATGAACGACCGCGAGACGCTCGAAGTGCATTTGAACGTGTTCGGTGATTTCGATCCCAAGCTGCCGGCAACCAGCCGCCAAGCGCGTTATGTTTTTTTGGCCAACGGCTCGCCGCGGCTGCAATTGGGTGTGCTGGAGCAGACGCCCCAGGCCGTGCTGCGCGTGGCCGACACGATGGACCTGTGGATCAACATCCAGCGCGACGAGTTGCTGGCGTTGCTGCGGCGGATCGATGGCGTGGTGCTCAACGACAGCGAAGCCCGGCTGCTGACCGGCGATGAAAACTTGGTCCGCGCCGGCCACCGGGTGCGCGAGCTGGGGCCCAAGTTTGTCGTCATCAAAAAGGGCGAGCACGGGGCGATGTTTTTCGGTCCCGACGACACCTATGTGCTGCCCGCCTACCCCACGCCGAATGTGGTCGATCCGACGGGCGCGGGCGACACGTTCGCGGGGGGCATGATGGGCTATCTGGCCGAATCGGGCGACCTAAGCCCCGCCGGCCTCAAAACTGCGTTGGCCTATGGCACGGTGGCGGCCAGTTTTTGCGTGGAAGATTTTAGTTTGGAGCGACTGAAGCGGATCGATCGTGACGATCTCAATCGGCGTGTCGACGAATATCGAAGGATGTTGAGCTTCTAAAGGCCCCTGCTATGAACACATGCTTTCGGTTCCTCGCCCTTCTCTGTCTTTGCCTGGCGGGCGCGGACTGGCCGCAGTGGCGCGGCCCACATCGCGATGGCATTTCCGCCGAAACCGGCCTGCTTGCCGAATGGCCTGAAGACGGCCCTAAGCTGCTCTGGCAGGTCAGCGACGCGGGAGGCGGCTATTCCACGCCCGCTGTGGTAGGCCAGCGGCTCTATCTGCTGGGCAACGAGGGGATGGACAACGAGTTCGTGCAGGCCCGCGCTGTCGCAGGCGGAGAGCAGCTTTGGAGCGTCAAACTTGGCAAGGTCGGCCCGAACCAAAAACCCCCATATCCCGGCAGTCGCTCAACCCCCACCGTTGATGGCTCGCGCTTGTTTGCCTTGGGCTCCGATGGCGACCTGGCCTGTCTCGAAGCGTCGTCGGGCAAGGAGCACTGGCGGCTGAATCTTCGCGAGCAATTCGCCGGCAAGCCCGGCAACTGGGCCTATGCCGAATCGCCCTTGATCGATGGCGACGTGCTCGTCTGCACGCCCGGTGGCAGCGAAGCCACGTTGGTGGCACTGAACAAGACGACAGGCGAAGTGATCTGGAAATGCGCCGTGCCGGGCGGCGACGAAGCCGCCTATGCCTCGGCCATTGTGGTCCAGGCAGCCGGCATCAAGCAGTATGTGCAGTTTTTGCAAAACGGGTTGGTGGGCGTCGAAGCGGAAACCGGTATGTTTTTATGGCGCTACGATGCCACGGCCAAGGGCAGCCCCGCGAACATTCCCACGCCCGTGGCCCACGGCGGCTATGTGTTCAGCGGCTCGGGTCGTAGCGGCGGGGGGCTGGTGAAAGTTTCGGCCGATGGTGGCGGCCTGGTGGCGGAGCAGGTGTATTTTCATGGCAAACTGCCCACGAGCATCGGCGGCGCGGTGTTGCTCGACGGCTATCTTTATGGCACCAATAGCCAGGGATTGTTGTGCGTCGAATTCGCCACCGGCGAGTTGAAGTGGCAAGACCGCTCGCTAGGCCCGGGCGCGGTGTGTTACGCAGACGGTTCGCTTTACCTGCACGGCGAGGGGGGCGACGTGGCGCTGATCGAGGCCACGCCCGACGGCTATCGCGAGCGGGGCCGTTTCACACCGCCCGACCAGCCTGACCGCGGCCGCTCGAAGGCCTGGGCCTACCCGGTAGTAGCCGGTGGCAGGCTTTACCTGCGCGACATGAACAAGCTGTGGTGCTATACGGTTGCCGCCACAAAGTAAAACCTCTGCCGACCGGTACGCTTCGCTCCATCCCATCGCCTAAACCGAGGCCCCCGCGGCGGCGGTTGTCTCGCGGGTCAGGGCCAGTTCCTTGTTCTTGTGCGTCTGATTCCAGACCCTTGTAGGCATTTTCCCGCGCCTCACTCAGGCGTTTCGCCGTAGCAAAATGCAGGCAAAGTTAGCGGGGGGACTTGCCCCGGAACATAACCATACGTACAGTAATAGTATCAACGTGTACACCATGTGGCCGGACTTGTTCTAGGAAGGAGTCGGCAGATGCCTCTTGTTTTGTCGATCGACGCGGTGCGCTGCGATGCGCCCTCTCCGCCAGACGACGGTCCCTGGCAGATCGGCCAGGTGCTTCACGAATTGCTCGACCGCTATCAGCTCGATTTAGCCAAGCCGCCGGTGTGTCCTGTTCACTTGGACTTCGTCGACCATGCCTTGACGATGTGCTAAGCGCCCTGACGATATGCTGAGCAACTCGCCTTAAGCTTGTCCGCGGAGGCGGAAGAAATATTTCTGCACTTCCGGCATGCAACATTGGCCGCTGGGAGACATCGTCGTGCAACGTGCCTCGGGTGACTTCGATCGGGCAAGCAATTGTTTGACGCGCTGAGCACTCTGCTCAGCCACGTCGGCTTCGACCTGCTCGCAGGTGAAATCGAAGCAAGGGCAAAGCGGCGCCGTCGGGTCTTTCGGGTACGACGGATGCAGTAGCAGGTCGCTGCCGACCCAGCGATCGAAGGGATCGAAATAGCCGACCTCGCAACGCGGGTAGGGGCAAAACCAGGCCGACTCGCCCAGCTTGCGGCGCTCATCGGGCGGCAGTTGGGCGTCGAGCGTTGTGGAACCCACGGCTACGCCCAAGGAACCACATCTCGGGCAATGCCGGTCGCCCGTATCTTCAGGCTCTTTGACAAAGGCTTTGTTCATAGGCGGCCAAAACTCCCGCGGCCGACTCGACCTGGCGGAGCAGTTCGCGCGGGCTAAAGGGTTTTGCCAGGACCGCGGCGACTCCCCATCGTTCGGCCATCTCCTGGGGAGAAACCTCGAATCCTTTGGCGGTGAGCACCATCACGATCAGGTCGCTGGTTTGGGGATTCGCGCGAACTCGCTCAATCAGGCCGAGACCATTGAGCCGAGGCATTTGGAAGTCGGTAATCAGGATATCGGGCCGTTCTTGCTCGATTAGCTCCCAGGCTTGTTGCCCGTCGGCAGCGCAGCGCACTTCATAGCCGGCCCGCGCCAGCTTGAATTCGGCCGCGCGAAGGATGTGGATTTCGTCGTCGCAGAGAAGGATTTTTGCGATCATCGGTTGTTCCTCAAAAAGCTGGCCGCCGGGCACCGGGCATGCGACCCACACAACCATAGGCTGGCGTTTCGGCTTCCCAAGGAAAGCGGCTTGTGCAGACACCGCATGGGTGGAGACCGCCAGCCCCAGAAAGGCGGGCAGCCACGCGCCCTATCTGGCACAATCACGCAGGACGGACCAATCGGCGCCACGAGCGCTATTCCGCATCATCGCCATCCGCGCTATCGGCGTCCGCATCGTTTTCCATACCATCTCCCTCGGCAAAGGGGTCGGGGCCGTTGACCGCAGGCGCATTGTCGCCGGGCAGACTATCGGCGCCGGCGGGCTCTTCACTTTCCGTCGAACCAGTATCTTCGCGGGGGCCGATGTGCCAGACCGGGTCGCGCAGCCCGGTTTCGTGCAGACATTGCACCAGGCCATCGAGTGTAGCCAGATAGATGCGGTCATTTTCGCGGTTAAACACTTTCAGCGCGAGCTGCTCCGCGGGCAACCAAGCCACACGAGCTCCGGTGCGCGCGTCGAAGATCAGCATCCGCCCGGCACGGTCGGCGGTGTAGAGCCGCGTGGGGCTGGCCGAAAGAAACTTGAGCGGTCCCGACACGCGCCAGAGGACATCTCCGGTCTCGAGCGATAGCTTGTACAAGCCGCCAATTTCAGGAATCGCATATACGCCGTCGTCGGTGACCATGGGTTGCTCGACAATCGGATTGCCCACCGATGACTTCCAACGAATGACGCCTTTCAGGTCTTCGATCGCATAAACATATCCGTCGCGCGATGCGCCATAGATGTAGGGTTCGCGGTAGGTAAGCCGGGCGAGTACGGCGCCGCGCGTTTTGACCCGAAATTGGGCCTCGAGCTTTTCGGGATTCACCGCATAAATATTCCCGACGTCGGTGCCCCAAAACACCGCTCCCTCGGTAACCACCGGCGGGGCGTCGGCCACACCTTTGCCCGTGTAGTTGAAGGCACTGTCTTTCAGGGCTTGTTCGCCGGGGGGTTCAGCACGGTTGGGCACGGGCAGGCGGAACGTGGTCAGCGTTCCCGAGATCAGCGGCACATAGACGCGGTCGTGCCCGATGGTCGGACCCGCGCTGGGCACGCTGGCCAATTTTTTTTGCCACAGAGGCCGGCCGCTGGCGCGGTCAAACAGATACAGGTTTCCGCCGTTGGTCGACGCCAGGAACCGATCGGTGGCTGCCGGAGCCGTGGTGACGCTGCCGCGCCTGCCGACGTGCGCCGTCCAAAGCAGGCGGCGTGTTTCGGCATCGAACACCTGCAGGGTCGCCTGATCGGTTTGGACCATCACCAGCCCGGCCTGAACCGAGATATGTGCAATGCGACCGCGTCCTCCATTCAACTCGGCACGGGCCACCCACGCGCGCACCAGCCCGGCACGCTGCGCGGCTTCTTGCGGTATGACACCCGTCACCGGGCGTGCCGCCTCCGCCGGATGCAAGCCGGCCAACAGCCAACAAAGTAAGCCGCCGATCCAGATTCGCGACATAATCTTCTTCTCAGATTTCTCAGGGCGATCGACCAATCTTGGCCCGGCTTGAATTCGTTCGGCCGGCGGACGGATAGCCTTCGCGGGGCCGCCTCTTTATCATAAACCGCGGCGGCAAGCGGCACCACGATATTTTCGACCACCTTTTGCAGAATCACCGGCTCAGAGGCGGCAGCGTGTTCCCGACGGACCTTGATGAAATTCTCGGCTATCTCAATTTTTCGTCGGGCGCCCCCGACGCTCGGTTTCAGGGCAACCTGAATCGGGCCTTTCGGCAGATCGAGGCGGAGCCTGACCAGCAGGCACCGGCCTGGCAGACCCTCGGCAAGCTGCTGCAGACGCGGCTGGCGTCATTGGCCGGCGGATCAGCCGCCTTCCGGCAGACCGATCAGGCCGCGGCGGTGATCGAATTGGCATTCAACCGCTTGCCCGACGCCTATCGTGACTGGCATCGCGATCTGTTGCACCATCAGCCGCCCGAAGAGCTGTTTCGCCCGTTTTTCCTGGCACGCATCTGCGAGGCCGTGCTGCGGCAAGGGCCGCCATGGGACCAAGTCGAGCGCATTGTCGCGTCGGTGCTCGGGCAAATCAACCATTTCATCGGGCATCGGCCCGTCGCCGTATTGCGGACGCCTCAACGGGTCGAGCCCTATGCGCACGAATGGGTGGCGCCGGTGCCGCTTTACCTGCGCGACGCCGGCGTGGCGGCCGGGCGATATCACGACCTGATCGAGCGGACGCTCGCGCTTCTCGCCACCGCCGATTCGCAAATCCGCGAACAAGCCTACTTCGATCCCGAATTGCTCGACGAACTGGCGTTGGATCCGCGGGCCTACGACTTCGATCACCCGGTTAACAAGCGGCCCAATTACCAGTTCGGCCAATGGGATCCGCACCAAATCGACGGCCAAGGACGATACCGGCGTTTTGTGTTGCAGCAGATCACGCTCGACGCGCTGCTGGAACGAGTGGAAACGCCGGGCGATTTGCCGCGGGCGGAATTGCTGGAGGAAGCGGCGACGGTGTTGGCGGGCACCATGCTGATGGCGTCGTTCGTCAGCGGTCGCGGCCCTGAAACGCACGATTCCTCGGTCACCCTCCATACGCTGGTGCCAAAGATTGTGGCGTTTCGTGATCAGTTCTATGACCGGCTGCTTAAGGAACGAACGGGTGCGCACGGCGAGCGTCTGCGCGCCGAGGCGGCCGCCCTGCGACAGGCGTTCGGCGGTGCGCGCCAATCTCTGAACGCGCGGCTGGCGCGTCTGCGGGCAAGGCAACTTCAGCATGTCCATCTGGCGCAAATTTTTGCCCGCATGGGATATCCCGCGGCAAGCAGCCGGCACGCCGAGATTGTCGCGGTGGCTTCGGCCCGGATGCTGTGTGAACTCAGCGGCCGGCTGACCGCGGGCCATCATGCGCTGGACCGCGGCCAATTGGCCGAGGCCGCCGGCGTCGCTTCCGACATCGAAGATCTGCTGCATCGCGCGATCGAATGCGGTGCGCTGGTCGATCCGTGGAACATTTTGGGCTTTCAAGGGCAATTCAGCCTGTTTGCGGCCATGGAAAACAGCGTGCGCGACCATCGTGTCGATGTGCTGACGCAGGTGATGCGGCAGTTTTTCGCACTGCTGGCGCGCATCGAAGGCGCCGCGGCCGCACGCGGCAACGAGCGGCTGGCCCAGCAGGTCTCGCGCCTTCTGGAAACGGTGGCCCGCTGGTGGGACCAGTTTGCCACGCTCGATGTCAGCGGCGTCGAGCACGTGTCGGGCCGCGAGGCGCTTTCCTCCGCCAATCACGTGGCCGATGCGCTGGGCGCCTGGAACAAGGCGGGCGCCGCCGCCGGCGACCTGGCGTTCTGGCGCGGGCACGTCGAGCGATTCGACTCGCCCAAAGCCTACGCGCTGGTTGTCAGTGCCCTGCTCGAAGAGGGCGACCTGGTGGCCTCGATGGCCCTGTTAGTCCAGTGGCTCGGGCGAGCGGAACGCGTGTCGCTGGGCGAAGGCGAGCATGCTTTTGCCCTTCTTTCGTGGCGTTGGCTGGCGCGGCTTTGCCAAGGCGATCAGCCGGTCGGGCGCCGTTGGACGCTGGCGAAAAAATTCTTCGACTTCCTCGAAGCGAATGCGGAAACCTATTGGGAAGTGCCGCGGTTCGAGTTCGCCGATGCGCACGGCAACGACACGGACGACGGTTTGGCCGATGATGACCTGGAATCCTCCGACGAGGAGCCAGACCTGTTTGGCGCCGCCTACGAGCAAATGACCTACCGCGACAGCACCGACGACGGGTTCGACGCCAGCATGCTCGAGGGCGAAGGCCCCGCCAGCCAATTTGAGCTGGAGGCCGAATCGCGGCGAATCACGGCCCGGCTCGATTTTCTCGTCACGCTGGCCCGGCTCTGGAAACAAGTGGTCGGCGTGGCCTTGGCCGCCGGCGATGAGGCGCCGGTCCAAGAAGCCGTATCCGGCTGGTTCGCTCGGGCGGCGACCAATCGCAACGAGTTGCTGCAGTTGGCGCGGAGCATCCAGGCATACGAGTTGCCCAAGCCCAGTGGCACGCGCGAGTCGCTGGTCGAATACGATCGTCAGCGCCAGGTGAAAGAGTCGCTGCTGAACCGCGTGGCGCGGGCGGCGACGGAAATGACGTCGGCGAGCCACTGGCTGGGGGCCGCGGCCGTCGTCGCGCCGGACGCCTCGTCGCTCGCCGCCTGGGAGCAGGCGGCGATTGAACTGCTGCAGGCGATGTTTCGGGGAGAAATCGAGCGAGTGCGCGCGCTTTTCCCCGGCGTGTGTGAGGCGCTTCAACGACAACCGATTCTGTATGTTTCGCTCAGCCGCGGCGGCGCGCCGGCCGCCATGATTGCCGCTCGCTCGCTGCAGGCGTTGCTGCTCACGCTGCTGCGCGGCCTGCCTCGGTTGGGAATGCTGAACGAGGCGCTTGATTTGATTGCCGCCGCGCAGGCCATGGAGCAGCACCGGCCGCAAGGCGAAGGCGCGATTACCGAATTCGATCGACTGTTTGAAACCGGCTGTCGCGCCATCATCGAAACCTTGGTTGCCGCCGCTTCTGCCGCCGGCCTGCCGAGCGGAGAGGAGGCTGACCGTGATGAACCGGACGACCGCGAAGCCGAGCTGCTCGACGCGCTGGAGGCCGTCACCGAAGCGCTGCTGAATCGCTGGTTGGCCCACAGCCGCTCGGTGCGGCTGTCGGTGCTTGAGCGGGCCGGCGAAAGCGGTCGCTGGGAAGCGCTCACCGCCTTTATCAAGCGATATGGCCGCGAGATTTTCACCGCGCGATTTTTGATGAACGTCGGCTACCTGCGCTCGATCTTGCACCAAGGCGTCGATGATTACTTGCGCGGTCTTGAGGCCGACCGCGACACCGCGCCGGAGTGGCCACTCTTGGATGATCTGGACCGAACCATTCCCCGGGCAGAAGCCGTCGGACAACTTACGCTGGTGATTGAAGCGCTGGTAGAGAACTACGGCGAATTCCGAGATTTTAATACGACGACCACGCAGTCGGACCGCGGCGACCTGTTGTACATCTTGCTCGACTGGTTGCGGCTGAAGGTGAGTTACGATCGCATTGTGTGGAATATCCGCCCTGTGGCGGTGGCCCACGAGGTGCTGGTGCGCTGCGGCTGGCACGCGGTTGCCGAAATGTGGCATCGAGCGATCGCCGAACGCACCGAGCACATCGCCAATTGGCACTTGAAGCGAATGGACGAATTGACGCATCAATATGGCGTGAGGCTGTCGAGCATTGCCGACCATTTGGCCGAACGGTTGGTGCGCCCGCTGGCAATCGACCGCGTGCGCGCGTTGGTGGCGCCTGCCATGGAGTCCGCACGGCATGAACGCCCGCCGTGTGCCTTCGATGCGCTGGAACAGGAACTGGTGGAATTCATCGAGCATCCGTCGGGCGCCGGGCTCGATGTGCCAGCCTGGCTGATTGCCTTGGAAGAAGAGGTCGCGCAGGTGGAACGGGCGCAGTGGACCGGCGGCGACCCCACCGACATCGACTCGCCGGTGGCCATGGTGAGACTGAACTGGGACGATCTGTTGCCCCAGTTGCCTGAGGAGGCGGACGACTCGGAACCCGGCGAAAGCCTGTAGGAAACGGGCGGCGTGCCACCAGCGCAAACCATAAGCGGGCCTCGCAGACCCCCACTCCATTAGCGTAGCGGTTCTATCCGTCGTATTTTCCGTTAGAATAAGGCGTGTGCCGACGGACGCCTAACGCCGTTGATTCGATTGCCCCCAGCTTGAATGGCAGCCATGATTTACCGACACGCTCCTCTCACTCGCCGCCAATTGCTGAGTCTGGGCGGCTGCGGTTTTCTGGGACTCAACATGCCGCGGCTGCTGGCTGCCGAGAACAGCCAGGCTTCGCGCACGCGAGCCAAGTCGGTGATCTTTCTCTACCAGTTTGGCGGGCCGAGTCAGCTCGACATGTTCGACATGAAGCCGCAAGCCCCCGAGGGCATTCGCGGGCCGCTCCGCCCCGCCGCCACCAACGTGCCGGGCATCAGCATCTGCGACCAACTGCCACGGGTTGCGCGGGTGATCGATAAGGTCACGCTGGTGCGCAGCGTGCACCATACGATGAAGAACCATAACTCGGCGTCGTACTACGCGCTGACCGGTCACGCGCCGCCGTTGGACGATATCCGCCTGCGAGATTCGCTCGATTTGTTTCCCGCCTATGGCTCGGTGGTCGATCGGCTGGCGCCGGTCGCCGATGGCATGCCGACGTTTGTGGCGTATCCCTATGTACTGCGCGATGGGGCGATTACGCCCGGCCAGCACGCAAGCTTCCTGGGCAAGGCTCACGACCCGCTGCTGATCACTGAAGATCCTAACGGCGAATCGTTCCGGCTGCCCGAACTAAGCTTGCCGCAGAACTTGCCGCTGGAGCGATTGGAGAACCGCCGCGAGTTGCAGAAGCTGGTCGATCGGCAGAGCCGGCTGCTCGAAACATCGGCCGCCGCTCGCGGACTCGATGCGTATTACGACAAAGTTCTATCGATGCTCAACTCGCCCCGCGTCAGCCGGGCCTTCGATTTATCGGCCGAACCGGCCAATCTGCGCGAGCAATATGGCCGGCACACCTATGGGCAGAGTTGCTTGCTCGCTCGACGGCTGATCGAGTCCGGTGTGAAGTTCGTGAATGTTTATTTCTCGGATTCGATCGGTGGGCAAAGCACCACTTCAGGCGGCTGGGACACGCACGGCTTCAACGATACGCGAATGTATCCGATCATCGAAAAGCGCCACTTGCCGATCACCGACCAGACGCTGCCCACGCTCTTGACCGACTTGGACCGGCGCGGCCTGCTCGACGAGACCCTGGTGGTGTGGATGGGAGAGTTCGGCCGCACGCCCAAGCTGAATCAGAACATCAGCCGCGACCACTGGCCGCAGTGCTACACGGTGCTGCTGGCCGGCGGCGGCGTGAAGCGGGGTTATGTGCATGGCAGCTCCGATAAGCATGCGGCCTTTCCCGACCGCGACCCCGTGCGGCCCGACGACCTGGCCGCCACGATGTTCTATCTGCTGGGCATTGATCCGCAGACGGAAGTCTACGACACCGCCAATCGCCCGTTGGTGATCGCCGCCGGCAATCCGGTGATGGATCTCGTGGCGTGAAGCACTCGCGTCGCGCGGAGCAACGCCGAGGGGCGTCAACCGTCCGGATCATCCAGCAATTGCTGCAAGCGCTCGCCAAGCGGCGCCGGCAAAAGAGCGGGCCAGGCCGCATCGACAAGCCCGACGCCGATCAGGTCTCGAAGGTGCGTGCGGTCCTTGTCCCGCCAGGCGGTTAACTTCATCCGCCCGGGCTAAAGCTAAGGCCACGTACGGGCGGCCGCGGCGCGGCACGATTGTGCCCGCAGTCAGGGCAACCTTATAATGGCGGTGGCAGGACGACTGCCGCCGGTCCGCGGAAAGGGTTGAAGCCCATCGCCGTTTCAAAAGCTTCCAGCGAACCTTCTTTCAGCCCGTCATGCGGACATCGGGCACTATCTGAAAGGAGGTCGCCATGTCGACCGATTCGTACCCCGCGTCGTGTACCCTGCCCGAGAGGCCCGACCTTCGCCACTTAAAGGGCCAAGCCAAAGATCTGCTTCGAGCAGGCAGTGCCGCCTCGCTGTCCGACGCGCAGTTTAAGGTCGCTCGCCAATATGGTTTTGCGAGTTGGCCGAAACTGAAAGGCCACGTCGAGTCGCTCCAGGAAATCGGTCAACTGAAGTCCGCCATCGACGCCAACGACCTCGCCCACGTCAAGGAGTTGATGACGCGCAATCCCGGCCTGCACAATGCGCCGCTGGGGTATCATAAGAACGGCCCGCTGACCTGGACGGCAGAATGTCGGGGCGCCCCCCCGACGGCCGAGCGGCTGGCGATCGCCCGCTGGATGCTCGAACACGGCTCGGATGTTCATCAAGGGGGCGACGGACCGCTGATGCGGGCCGCGCTGTCCGATGCGCGAATACCCATGATGGAACTGCTCGTCGAATACGGCGCCGACGTGAATGCGCTCTGGGATGGGCGGTATCCCATCATTTTCGCGGCCTGCGAAACGCTGCAACCAGGCTCGCTGGAATGGCTCATCGCGCACGGGGCCGACATATGGACCGTCAGTAAAGAGTTCGGCAACTGCGCCGAGATGCTGCTCGGCACCGCTGTTCCATACGACGGTGACGCTCTCGATCAGAGACAGCGATGCGCTGGCCAGGCTCCTTTTGCGCAGCGGCGCCGACCCGAACCTGCGAGCGACCTTCCGCAAACAGCTCACCGGCATGGGCGACGGCGAACAAGGGCAAATGCACGAGTACCACGAGGTGACTGCGATCGGCTTCGCTCGCCAGTTTCAAGTGCCCGAATGGGTTGACGAAGCAGCGGTCGCGGCCATCGCCGAGCACGGTGGCGAATAGGGCCGCGGGTGGCGCATCGGGCGGGAAAATCTGGTATGCTTGGAAGAATCGAGACCATCGCCGCCCGCGGCGGAGTGAGGCAATCATGCTGGTTGAAAAAGCGATGTACAGGTTCGTCGAGGGCGGCGTGCATGCCGAGGTGCTTGACTTTCGCGGAGTTGTACCAGTGCGTCCGATCTGAACGCGGCAAGAGCGTTGCTCGGTAGCGCATTGGTCGACATGGCCGAGACGTATCTGCTTCGCGGCAAGCCGCTGCCTCAGCCGGACCCTATGAAGACCGATCACGAATCCGATATCGAAGAAACTATCTACCTTCTATTGACTGGTGCGAATGACGTGGAAATCGTTCCCCACGCGATCGAGACATGAAGCGGCACGAGCTCATACGGCATCTGGCCGCGCATGGTTGCCGCTATCTTCGAGAGGGAGGGCGACACTCGATCTAGGAGAACCCGGCGAACGGCAACGAATCGTCAGTTCCACGGCATAGCGAAGTCGCTCGGTTTATGGCGGCGAGAATCTGCAAGCAATTGAAAACCCCGCTCCCTAAATGATTTGTTTCTCGATGTTAAGACAGCTACGATTCGGCGCTATCTGGACATGCCTCGCATGGCCTTGGTGGGCAACGTCCACCCTCCGGGCAGACGACACTCTGGTGCTGCTGCCGGCGGAAGTCAACTTTTCAGGGCCGCAGGCCTATCAAACCCTGCTGGTCGAGCAGTCGCAGGGCGGTCACTTTGTCGGGCAGGTGCGCGACGGCGTCACGTTCGAGTCGAGCAATCCGCAGGTGGTGGCCATCGAGGAGGGGGTCGCTCGGCCGGTGGGCAACGGCGAAGCGATCCTCACGGCTCGAGTTGGCGACCGCACCGCGACGGCCAAGGCCACCGTCTCGAATCTTGAAAAGCCGTTTCGCTGGAGCTTTCGCAATCATGTCGAAAGCGTATTGTTCAAGGCCGGCTGCAGTTCGGGGGCCTGTCACGGAGCGCAGGCGGGCAAGAACGGCTTTAAGCTTTCGCTGCGCGGGTACGATCCGGAGGGCGATTTTAATATTATTACTCGCCAGGCGCGCGGCAGGCGCATTGTGCCCAGCGATCCAGGAAGAAGTTTAATCCTCACCAAGCCCAGCGGCGCTGTGCCGCACAAAGGCGGACTAAGGTTTCGTGTCGGCTCCTTGGAATATCGCGTGCTGGCCGAGTGGATCGCCGCCGGCACGCCGCCGCCGACCGTCTCCGACGCGCGGCTGGAGCGGCTGCAGATTCTGCCCGACGCCAGCGTCTTGCGGCCCGAGATGCGGCAGCAGCTTGTGGTGCTGGCGCACTTCAGCGACGGGCATACCGAAGACGTCACCCGCTGGGCGAAGTTCACCTCGACCAACGAATCGGTGGCGCAGGTGGGCGACCACGGTTTGGTGAACGTGATGGGTTACGGCGAGGGAGCGATCACCGCCTGGTATCTCAGCCGCGTGGTGATGGCCAGCATCACGGCGCCGTACGCCACGCCATTGCCTGCCGAGGTGTTTGCCAAGGCCGAACGCCGCAACTTCATCGACGAACTGGTGCTGGCCAAGCTGGCCAGCCTGAACATTCCCCCTTCGCCGCCGGCGGGCGACGCCGAGTTTTTACGGCGGGCGTTCATCGACACCATCGGCGTGCTGCCGGCGCCTGACGAAGTGCGGGCCTTCCTGGCCGACGCCTCGCCTGATAAACGCGACCCATTGGTCGAATCGCTGTTGAACCGCCCCGAGTTTGTCGATTATTGGGCGTACAAATGGTCTGACTTGCTGTTGGTCAACAGCGAGCGGCTGCGTCCGCCGGCGATGTGGGCTTATTACAGTTGGATTCGCAACCAGGTCGAGGCCAACACGCCCTGGGATGAATTCGTGCGGCAGATCGTCACCGCCAAAGGGAGCACGCTGGAGAACGGCGCCGCCAATTTTTATTTGCTTCATCCGGACACGCCCGAACTGACCGAAACCACCACGGTGGCCTTTCTGGGCATGTCGATCAACTGCGCCCGCTGCCACAACCATCCGCTGGAGAAGTGGACGAACCATCAATATTTCGCGATGGCCAATCTGTATGCGCGCGTGCGGCTGAAGGCGGCGCCGGGCGACGGCAACACGGTGGTGTTTACGTCGGCCGAGGGCGACCTGATTCAGCCGCTCACCGGTAAGCCGCAACCGCCCACGCCGCTCGACGGCGAACCGCTGGCGATGGATTCGCCCGGCGACCGCCGCGAGCACCTGGCCCGCTGGCTCACGTCGCCCGAAAACCCCTACTTCAGCCGGGCGATCACCAACCGCGTCTGGGCCAACTTTTTCGGCGTGGGGCTGGTCGAGATGGTCGACGACATGCGGCTGACCAACCCGGCCAGCAACGAACAGTTGTTGGGCGCGGCGGCGAAGTTTCTGGTCGACAACCGGTTTGATCTCAAGGCGCTGATGCGGGCCATCTTGCAGTCGAAGACCTATCAGCGCTCCAGCGTACCGGTGGCCGAGAACAAGGCCGATACGCGGTTTTACTCGCGGTATTATCCGCGGCGGTTGATGGCTGAAGTGATGTTGGATGCCATGTCGCAGGTGACCGGCGCGCCGACGCAGTTTGGCGATTATCCGCGCACCTGGCGGGCGCTGCAACTGCCCGATTCGAGCGTGAACTCCTATTTCCTGAAAACGTTTGGCCGTCCCGAGCGGGTGGTCACCTGCGAGTGCGAGCGCACGGCCGAGCCGACAATGGTGCAGGTGCTGCACATCTCGAATGGCAACTCGCTGAACGAGAAGCTGCAAGCTTCGGGCAACCGCTTGCAACAGCTTTTGACGGCCGGCGCCTCGGACGAGCAATTCATCGACGAAGTGTATTTAGCCGCTTTATCGCGCCCGGCGAGTGATGCGGAAAAGTCGCGTTTGCTGGCGGTATTCGCCGAGACCGGCGCCGACAAGCGGCAGGTGTTGGAAGACCTGTATTGGAGCGTGCTGAGCAGCAAGGAGTTTTTGTTTAACCACTAACGTGACTCCTCAAGAACGGATTGAATGAGGAACAACGACGATTCCTGCGCGAAGCGGGGTGGAATGTATGATCGCCCGTTCAATGAGATCGGAGTTTGACGCCGTGCTGCAAGAGCAGCAATTGGCCGACGTTGCCGAGATCTTTTCTGATCGTGGTTTTTGCGACGAGGTACCGCTGTATTCGCGCTACCGTCAAGTCGATTTCCTCAAACAGTACGGCGACGTCGATCTGTTGTTGATGGAACTTGCGCTGGATTATTTAGAGCGGGTGATTTCGGAGACCGATGCCGGCTCGAGCGACCGCTTCGCCGCCATCACGGTCATTCGTGATGAAGCTGCCAACTATATTGTGCCAGCGATTTTCCTCTGCAACAGCGACGCGCGACGCCAACTCAAAGACCTGTGTTTGGACCCGCCGAACACGGTGCTTGGCCGGCGAGTTGAACTTTTAGTGAGACGGGCGCGACCGGGCCAAACGTTGATCGTGCTTGAAGATCAGCTAACCGTGCCAGGTGCGCCGCGCGAATTTCTCGGCTTTAGCTCGCCGCCGGCCGGATTTGTAAGCGTTCAAGAGTTTTATACGTCTACCCGCTAGAACTAACGGGCCAACATGAGCATCTCCTCATCTCCCCATCTCCGCGTCCTTGCGTCGCTTTGCTCCTCGGGCTTTTTTTTAATTGCAGCGTCCGTAGCCAACATCGCCGCCGCCGCTCCGCCTGACTTCAATCAACACATCGCCCCGCTCTTCAAGCAATACTGCCAGGGTTGCCACAACGCCAAAGACGCCGAAAGCGGCCTGGTGCTCGATGGCTACGAAACCTTGCTCAAAGGCGGCGACGGCGGGGCGGTGGTGCTGCCGGGCAAGGCCGATCAAAGCCGCCTGCTGCAAATGCTCGAAGGCAAGATCGAGCCGCTCATGCCGCCCGAAGACAACGAGCGCCCCACGCCCGACGAGATCGCCCTGATCCGCGCGTGGATCGACGCTGGCGCCAAAGGACCTTCGGGCGATGCCCCTGATCCCACGCTCTTGATCACACCTAAGGTCGAGCTGCTGGAGCCCGCCCGGCAGGTGATCGAAGCGGCGGCCATCAGTCCTGATGGCAAGCTGGCTGCGCTGGCCGGATACCGCCAGGTGCGACTGATCGCCACCGACAGCCGGGCCACCGTTCGCACGCTCGCCGGTCACCGCGGGAACGTAACCGAGGTGGCTTTTTCAACCGACGGCGGCACGCTGATCACCGCGGCTGGAGAGCCGGGCGTGTTCGGCGAAGTGAAACTGTGGAACGTAGCCGATGGCGCGTTGCTCCGCACGATCGTCGGTCATCGCGACGCGCTCTATGCCGCGGCGCTCAGCGCTGACGGCAAGCTGATCGCCACCGGCAGCTACGACCAAGAGATCAAGCTCTGGGACGCGGCCACAGGGCAAGAAGTCCGCACGATCACCGGCCACAACGGAGCGGTGTTCGACGTGGCCTTCAGCCCCGACGGCCGTTTGCTGGCCAGCGCCAGCGCCGACCGCACCGTCAAGCTCTGGGATGTGGCCACCGGCAATCGGCTCGACACGTTCGGCCAGCCGCTGAAAGAGCAATATGCGGTGGCTTTCAGTCCCGATGGTCGGCGGGTGGCCGCGGGCGGCGTCGACAACCGCATCCGTGTTTGGCAACTCAGCGACACTGCCCAGGAAGGCACGAACCCGCTGCTCATCACGCGCTTTGCTCATGAAGGAGCCATCATCGAGCTGGTGTGGTCGCGCGATGGCAAGACGCTGGTCAGCTCGGCCGAAGACCGCACGGTTCGAGTTTGGGACGCCGGAACCGTGATCGAGCAGCGATCGCTCGAGGCCCAGCCCGACTGGCCCACGGCGCTGGCCTTGGCGGCTGACAATCAATTGTTGTTGATTGGGCGGCTCGACGGCTCGCTGGCGTTTTACAACGTCGCAAGCGGCGCCGTCGCTGCCCCGGCCAAGCCCGAGTTGGCCTCGCTTTGGCCGCGCGGCATCCAGCGCGGCGTGCCAAGCCGCGTCAAGCTGACCGGCAAAAACTTGCTCGATGTCCGTGAGGTGCAATTCAGCAACCCGAAGCTCGCAGGCAAGCCGCTGCCGTCAGAGGGTGCGCGGGCCGAGGAAATCTGGATTGAAATTACGCCCGCCGCCGATTTGCCGCGCGGCGCGTATCCAGTCTCGATCGTCACGCCCGGCGGCGCCAGCGGCTCGCAGCCCCTTGAGATCGACGATCTGCCGCAACTGACGGAGACCTCGCCGACCGTGTCATCGCCACAGGCGGCGATTGCGTTGCCCACCGGTTTTTGGGGAACGCTGGCCGCCCGCGGCGAAGTCGATCAGGTACGGTTCGACGCGCGGGCCGGGCAGACCATCGTCTGCGAGCTGGCCGCCAAGCGCTTCGGTTCGCCACTCAACGGCGTGCTGACGCTGCTCGACCCCGCCGGCGCCGTCGTTGCGCGAAACAACGACTTTGATGGAGGCGAAGACTCCTTGCTCGTTTACCACGCGCCCGCCGCTGGTCAATACACGCTGCGGATCAGCGATCTGGCATTGAATGGATCGGCCAAGCATTTCTATCGGCTTTCGATCGGCGAGCTGCCTTATGTGACGGCGCGTTTTCCGCTCGCCATCCCGGCCGATCAAGAAGCCGATGTGGAGCTGATTGGCTACAACCTGCCTCCCGACGCGCGGGTGCGGCTGCCCGCCGGCCCGCCTGGCGAGCGGGCCGTGCCGATCGACGGCAATCGCTTCCGCGCGGCTCGCGGGCTGAACGTGCTGGCCAGCAGCGGCTCGGAAGTGATCGAGCACGAACCGAATCAAGATCCTACCGAGGCCACGCCGCTCGCCGTGCCGGGCAGTGCGAATGGCCGCCTCGGGCCGAGGCGCGACGATCAGCTTGCCGACGTCGACCTGTTTCGGTTCGAGTCGAAGGCGGGCGAAACCTGGATCATCGAGACCGAAGGTGAGCGGCGCGGCTCGCCCATCGACACGCGGTTGGAGGTGCTCGACGCGGCGGGCCGGCCGGTGCCGCGGCTGCTCTTGCAGGCCGTCCGCGACAGCTACCTCGAATTCCGCGGCATCGATTCCAACAGCGGCGGCCTGCGCCCCAAGAATTGGGAAGAGATGGAGCTGAATGAATTTATGTACCTGCAGGGCGAGGTTTGCCGGATCTTCCGCATGCCGCAGGGCCCCGATTCCGAGGTGCTCTTCTATCGACTCGGCGGGCGGCGAAGAACTTATTTTGATACCAGCCCCACCAGCCACGCCCTGGGCGACACGGTTTACACCATCGAGCCGCACGTGCCCGGCGAGAAGCTGGTGCCCAACGGCCTGCCGGTGTATACGCTCCATTACGCCAACGACGACGACATGGAGCGTAAACTCGGTCGCGATTCGCGGCTGACGTTCACCGCGCCGGCCGACGGCGCCTATCTGGTGCGCGTCAGCGACACGCGCGGCATCGGCGGAGAGCGTTTCGTCTATCGGCTGACGGTCCGCCGCCCTCAGCCCGATTTCGAAGTCCGCCTGGCCGACGTCAATGCCACCGTACATCGCGGCAGCGGGCGGCGGCTGACGTTCAGCGTCGATCGCCGTGACGGGTTTGACGGCGACGTGACGGTCAACGTGACGGGCCTGCCGGCGGGTTTTTCGACGTCGCCGGTGGTGATTCAGGCCGGGCATGTGGAGGCGCGGGCGGTTTTGAACGCCACGGCGGATGCCGTGCAGCCGCCGCCGGAAGCGTGGAATGCGGTGAAGCTCACGGCCAGCGGCCGGCCACAAGGGCCGGAGCTACCTGTGAAAGAAGTCAACGGCTTGGGGCAGGTCAAGGTGGCCGATAAACCCAACTTGCTGGTGCGGTTGGAGCCGGCGGAGTTGACGATTGCGCCGGGCACGACCATCACGGCTCGCTTGAAGGTCGAACGAAATGGCTTTAACGATCGCGTGCAGTTCGACGTCGACAACCTGCCCCACGGCGTGATTGTCGACAACATCGGTTTGAACGGCGTCTTGATTCCCGAAGGGCAGACCGAACGCGAAATCTTTTTGACCTGTGCCAAATGGGTGCCCGACACCGATCGGCCGTTTTTCGCTCTGGCCAACAACGCGGGCGGACAAGCCTCGCTGCCGGTGATCCTGCACGTTCGCAAGCCCGGGAACCTGGCGCAGGCAGAAAAATAACCAACGATACCAGCAGCGCCGTTCGTGACGCACCGTTCATCATGGCTACCGAGCATGGCTCGACCGCCGTTTCCAATGCGGATTGTCCCCAGTTTCGTTTGCGCTCGCTCTTCGGCGGTGTGTTTTGGATCGCGGTACTCCTCGCGGCCACTGCCCGGGCGCCGTGGCAGTTGACGCCGACGATTGTAGTCATCTGGCTGGCGACCCTTATCCTGTATCAGGCGATACCGGGGCGTATGCGTCGCGAACGAACGACCATCGCTCTTTTGGCGGCGCTTGGCTCGGCGGTGCCCATTGCGATGCTTGGAGTTGCCGCCCCCGACCCACCTGACCCGCATCCAGTGGTTCCAGCCGTCTTCGAGGCAACCGCTTGGAAAAGCGCCGATCCGATCGGCGGCTCTCGCACCGTGCGGAGCCAGATGATCGATGATCTTCTCCAACGTTACCACTTTCGCGGTTGGAAGTCGGACGACGTCATTGAGCTGTTGGGGCCTCCCGACCGGCGGCCGCCGGCGATGCGGTTGGTGCACATCGTCTATCGTTTAGGCGCCGAGCGAGGCGCATGGGCACTGGACGATGAATACCTGTACTTTCGCTTGGATGCGCAAAATCGCGTGACCGAGTGGGGGTTAACGGTCGATTGAGATGCGCGTATCGACTCTTGAATTCGGCTCCGTCAACCATTTGCGGCGGCTCGAACTCTTGTTGCTTTAATCATAGGCGATTGGATGGCATAATATCAACATCATCGAGGACCTTTGGGCCGGTCGATGACGGTCAGGTGTTCCGAACCTCTGATAATCGCGTAAGTGATGCAAACGATAACGCTTCAAATACCAGAAGATCTTTACGCTCGAATCCAGCAACGCGCCGATCGCGCGCGGCGCAGCGTGGAGGCCGAATTCATCGACGTTCTTGCATCGGCGGTGCCGGGGAATGAGCAGTTTCCACCGGAGTTGCGGGAAGCTGTTGCGGCCTTGGAGAAGTTGGACGACGCCGAATTGTGGCGATGCGCACGTCGGCGGTTGCGTGTTGGCGTTGCTTCCGAGTTGCAGTCGTTGCACTTCAAGCGGCAAGAAGGGGCCTTGACGCAAACGGAGCAAGACAGGGCAGAGCAGCTTTGTCTCGAATACGACCGAGAGATGCTGGTTCGCGCCCACGCTGCCCTGCTATTGAAAGAACGCGGGCACGACGTCTCCAGCCTTCTTGAGACATCATCGAAATCGTGGGGCTAACTGCGACCGGACGAGCCACGGTTGCGGCGTTGCAATTGAACCGCCCCGTTTTAGTCGCCGCGCGTCGTGCCTGGATTGCAGTCGGCTGGCACCCGCCCACTCAATGACTCGGGAGCTCCATGCCTTATCCTCACCTCATCCGGCTGCGAGGCCCGTGGCAATACTCGCCGTTGGTCTGCTTCGGCGACGGACCGTTGCCGCCGCCGGGAGGCGTCGAGTTGCCGACCGATTGGGGCGCGACGCTGGGTGAATGCTTTCGCGGGCGGGTGCGCTATGAACGGAATTTCAACTCGCCCACCAATCTCGATCCGCACGAGCGCGTTTGGCTGGTGATCGACGGCGCCGACGCACGGGCCGATGTGAGCCTGAACGGCGATCCTTTGGGCGCCGTCGAGGGGTACGCTCTTTCCGCCGAGTGGGACATCACCGAAAAACTCGGCCCGCGCAATACACTGTCGATCGAGGTCGAACAGCTCGATGCGGCGAGCCAAGGAAAACCCTCAAGCCCCGAACCACCGGGGCATCGCCAAGGCTCTGCCCCAGCCACCGGCGGGCAATCGAAAATCCAAAATCCAAAATCCAAAATCTCGCCGCCGGGGCATCGCCAAGGCTCTGCCCCAGCCACCGACTCTGCCCCAGCCACCGGCGCTGGACCGCTTCGGCCCGGTCGAGAGCATCTGCCCGGCGGGCCGATTCGCCAAGTGCGGATCGAGATCCGTTCCGCAGCGTTCCTAGATGACTTCGCGCTCTGGATTGCCGTCGGGCCAAAGGGCCCCATGTTGCACTGCTCCGGTATGGTCCGCGGCAGCGCCGCCGGCTCCCAGCACAGCCTGGTCGTTGGCGCGCTGCAGCGCGAAATCCTGTACGAGAACGTCACGGTCGGGGAGCAATTTGCGTACACCGCCGAAGCCGGCGCAATGCCCGTGTGGGCGCCCGGCGAATCGTGCCAACTTGCACTCGCCGAAATTAAACTCATTTCGGGCGGCGAGGCAGTTTGGCAGCGACAACTCGAAACGGCCGCGATTGCCGTGGAGTCCGAACGCCAGGGCCTGCTCACGATCGGCGACCGGGCCATCACGCGTCCGCCTTTCCCGGTCGACTTTTTTTCGGGCGACTTCCAACTGCAGATTCAAAAGCTCGTCAACCAGCTCCCCGCCGCTGAGCGGGGCGTGGTGTTGCCGCAAATCTGGCCAGAGCCCCTGTACACCAGGTTAGATCGGGCCGGCATCGCGGTCTGGCAAGCGATGCCGCCCGAATGGGCCGAGCATGTATGCCCGCGGCTCGCGCATCACCCGTCGATCAGCGCGTGGTGCCTACCGCCGGAGGCGCCGCAGCGGCCTGCGATACCGTCCGTGCCATGCTATGGTCGCCCGTGGGTCGCTGATGGATGACGACGCGCCGTGCCGTTGAAATGACCAAGCCAGTGATGTGCGAATGGTTCATGGCGGCGGCAGCGGTTATAATTTCTTCGAGGAACCCCCTATGCCGCTACGCGACCATTTCCGCCCGCCGGTATCGAAGCGCTCTCCATCCGCCAGTTCAATTTGTACGCCGAGCTGCTGGCGTTGCTCGGGCATTCCGACCCGGCGCCTAGTCCGCCTGCCGTGACTTACGCGGTGACCTGCCGGAAACGCGCCGATCGCCAGCAGACGAAGGTGGACAGCTACTTCCGTCCGCTGGTGATTGGCCAGCCGCTGCCATCGCTTCCCGTGTGGCTGTCGGAAAGCCAGACGGTATCTCTCGATCTGGAAGCGAGCTACGAGGAAACCTGCCGGGTGCTGCGAGTTCCCTGAGTGAGAATCGCGTCGAGCTTCCACGCGGCACTGAGTAATCCGAGGTACGCACACCCGGGCGCCACGGCATCTGCCGCGGCGCGATTGGCAGCGAGCCGGCGTGCGACGAAATCGCCGCGGCGGACGCCGTGCCGTGCGGGCCGAAGAGCAGATCCGCACGGCGTCCCGTTCCGCGATGCATGATTTGAGCGCTACGCCCGCGGATGAAACTTGCGATGGATGGCCTTGAGCCGGGCGTGATCGACGTGGGTGTAAATCTGGGTGGTGGCGATGCTGGCATGGCCGAGCATCTCTTGCACTTGCCGCAGGTCGGCGCCGCCCGCCAACAGGTGCGTGGCAAAACTGTGCCGCAAGGTGTGCGGACTGACCTCTTCGGGCGCGCCGGCCCGCCGGGCGTAGTGCTTAATGAGTTCCCAGATGCGTTCGCGCCGCAGCCGCCGGCCTCGCCGCGAAAGCAGCAGCCACTCGGGCGGCGTGGGTTGCAGTCCCGCCAGCAACGGCCGCTCGTGCTCCAAGTATTCGCGCACGGCGTCCGCGGCCCGCTTGCCCAGCGGCACGAGCCGCTGTTTGTCACCCTTGCCGTGGCATAGACAGTAGCCGCCGTCCAGGTGCACATCGCGCAGCTTAAGGTGCGATAATTCCGACGCTCGGCAGCCCGTGGCATACAGCAGCTCGAGCATGGCACGGTCGCGCCGCCAGCAAGGCTCGCCGCGGCGGGGCGCCGCCAGCAGGCCATCGACCACCTCGGGCGGCAGCACGGCGGGCACGCGCTGCCAGAGCTTCTGGCTGCCCAGCAGTTCGACCAGGTTCTCTTTCAGCACTCCTTCGAGCTGCAGATAGCGAAAGAACAGCTTAAGCGACACCAGATGACGGCCCAAGCTGGCCGGCGCCAGCCCTTTGGCGTGCAGCCAGCCGGCGTAATCGGCCAATTGCTGAATGTTCAGCGACGGTATCTTGCGGTCGCCCAGCCAGTCGTAGAATCGCTTCAGATCTCGCCGATAGGCGACCACGGTGTTGTCGGCCAGATGGCATTCGCTGCGCAGATAATCGGCAAAGGCAATGACCCAGGGATGTTCGGCGGCGCGCGGGGGCGTGGCTTTGGTTTTGGCCATAGAGGGCGTCGGTGTGTCTGGAATTTGCTCGCCAATTCGTATTCATCGGCTGACGCGGCCACGAAGGTTGAGTAAACTCTGAGGGGGAAAGTCAAAATGCAAAATGTACGGAGATCACTGCGTGGTATTCTTTACGTTCGACGTCTGTAGGGAACGCACTCCGTGGCGTTCCGCGAAGGGCGGATGGGCATCGCGCCGCCCCCCACGGAACGGCACGGAGTCCGTTCCCCACAGAGAAGGCGAGATATCGCGTTGGTGTCCGAGAGGGAGCGAACTTTGAATATCCTTGTCACTGGCGGGGCCGGTTACATCGGCAGCCACGCGGTCAGGCTTTTGGATCGGGCCGGACATCGAGCCTGGATCTACGACAATCTCTCGGCAGGACATCGCTCGGCGGCGCCGGCCGATCGGCTGATTGTCGGCGATCTGACCGATCGCCCACGGTTGACCGCGGCGCTGGCCGAGCACAAAATCGGAGCCGTCATGCACTTCGCGGCGTTCGCTTTGGTGGGCGAGTCGGTCGCCGATCCGGCCAAGTATTACCAAAACAACGTGGGCGGCAGCTTGTCGCTGCTGGAGGCCATGCGAGCCGCCGGCGTCGGCAAGATGGTGTTTTCCAGCACGACGGCCACCTACGGCGCGCCGCAAACCACGCCCATTAGCGAAGACGAGCCGCAGCGGCCCATCAACCCTTACGGGTTCACCAAGCTGGTGGTCGAGCAAGCGCTGGCCGATTACGCTCAAGCTTATGGCTTGGCCTACGCGGCCCTGCGCTATTTCAACGCCGCCGGCGCCAGCCCGCATGGCGATCTGGGCGAAGACCACACGCCCGAGTCGCACCTGATTCCCATCGTATTGCAAGCGGCGCTGGGCCAACGTGAGAAGATCACGATTTTTGGCGACGATTATCCCACGCCGGATGGCACCTGCATCCGCGACTACGTGCATGTGGACGATCTTGGCGCGGCCCACGTGCAAGCACTCGAGCGTCTGAGGCCCGGCCAGGGACTGCGGCTGAATCTGGGCACGGGCCAGGGGCACAGCGTGCGGGAAGTGGTCGAGGCGTGCCGGCGGGTGACGGGGCGGCCCATTCCGGTCGAGATCGGCCCGCGCCGTCCGGGCGATCCGCCTGAGCTGGTGGCCGACGCCCGCCGCGCCCGCCAGCTTCTCGACTGGCAGCCGAGGTACGTCGAACTCGACGCAATCGTATCGACGGCCTGGCGGTGGCACTCCGCCCACCCTCGCGGATACGGCGATTAAACCCGGACACTCTTGTTCTGCAGCCGAACATGCGGTACGATTTCATGTTTCGGATGAAGTTGGCAGACGGGCGAACGAGGACCCACGGTCATGAAAAAGGGAATTCACCCCAAATACTTTGAAACCACCGTCAAATGCGGTTGCGGCAATTCGTTCACCACCCGCAGCACCCTGCCGGAGTTGAAGGTCGATATTTGCAGCGCCTGCCATCCGTTCTACACGGGCAAGCTGAAATACGTCGACACGGCGGGCCGCATCGAGAAATTCAAGAACAAGTTTGCTTCGGCGGGTTACGCCAGCCTGAATCGCGGCAAGAAAGCGGCCAAGCCCGCTCCCGTCGAAGCCGCTGAATCGTAGCGGCGGGCGCTTCCAGCCGCGGCGGCATCAGAACGCTGATTTCACCGAGAAGCCTCTGCGGAACGCCACAGAGGGCGTTCCCTCATAACACTCATTTGCGGCGCCCTGCGCCGCTGCTCCAAAAAAAGCGGATTGAATTCCGTTCTACTCTGTGCGTGAACTTCTTGACGAAAAACTCGCTCGTTTCGAGCTGCTCGAACAGCAGATGCTCGATCCAGCGGTGCAGACGAATTCGGGTCAGATGGCGGCGGTTGCGCGCGAGCGCGGTTCGCTCGCCAAGCTGGCGACGAAGTATCGCCGCTTCAAAGACCTGAACCAGCAGATCGCCGATGCGCTGGCCATGCAATCCGACGCGGACATGCGTGAATTGGCCGAGGCCGAGTTGCCCGAGCTGCGTTCCGAACGCGAGGCGCTTTGGGACGAGCTGCTCGACATGACCATCGGCGGCGAAGACGCCAACCGCGCCCGCTGCATGATGGAAATTCGCGCCGGCACCGGCGGCGACGAAGCCGCGCTGTTCGCCCGCGATCTCTACGAGATGTACAAGAAGTTCGCCGAGCACAAGGGGTGGAAAGTCGAGGTGATGGAGTTGCACCCCACCGAGCTGGGCGGATTCAAGGAGATCATTCTGGGCGTCGAGGGCGAAGACGTGTTCCGGCAGCTCCAATATGAAAGCGGCGGCCATCGCGTGCAGCGCGTGCCCGAAACCGAAGCCAAGGGCCGCATTCACACTTCGGCGGCCACCGTGGCGGTGATGCCCGAACCCGAGGATGTCGAGATCGACATCAAGCCCGACGATTACCGGCTCGATCTGTTCTCAGCCAGCGGGCCAGGCGGCCAGCACGTGAACAAGACACAATCGGCCGTGCGGCTGACGCATTACGAAAGCGGCATCGTCGTGCAATGCCAAGACGAAAAAAGTCAGCACAAGAACAAAGCCAAGGCCTTGCGCGTGCTCAAAACGCGGCTCTACGAGCACCGCCGCGCCCAGGAACACGCCAAGCGGGCCCAGGAGCGCAAAACGCTGGTGGGCTCCGGAGATCGCAGCGAACGCATTCGCACCTACAACTTCCCCGACAACCGCATCACCGACCATCGCATCAACCTCACGCTGTATAAGCTTGACAGCATTCTGGCGGGCAATCTGGAGCCGGTGCTCAACTCGCTGATCGAATACGACCGCCAGCAGCAGCGCTCGCAGATGGGGACGGTGGAATAAGGACTTTGCTGCTGGTCCGTTTCGGCATCGAACATGGGCGAGGCGATGATGCCTAAGGCCGTAGGGTGGGCCGAGCGCAGCGAGTCCCACCTTCTTGCGCCAGTGCCACGCGGCGCGGTGACATGCGGCCGATGGTTTGACTCGCTGCGCTTGGCCCACCCTGGGCTGCGCAAAACTGTCGTTTTGAGGCGCAAACAGGCCAAGTGTTCTGTGCCAGATTTGTTCCGCTCCGCCACCATCCGGGCTTGCCCCGGTGGAGCGCTGATTGACCGCTAGAATCGCAAACCGCACCGCTAAAAATTTGAAGCCACATGGACGGCCTAGAAAGGTCGTCCGACAGTCCGGTATCGATGGCTGTCATCCTCGAACGAAAGGCAGTATGTTAGCGGCATGGCGCAGCCCGAAAATTGGACGATCGGTCGGTTGCTCCAGTGGACGACTGATTTTTTGAAGACTCGCGGCGGCGATAGCCCCCGGCTCGACGCCGAGGTGCTGCTGGCCCACGCGCTGGGCTGCCAGCGCATCGAGCTTTATACGGCGTTCGAGCAATCGCCCAGCGAGCAGGCCCGGGCCGCCTTTCGCGAACTGGTGCGGCGGAGGGCGGAGGGAACTCCAGTGGCCTATCTGGTCGGGCGGCGGGAGTTTTATTCGCTTTCGTTCCAAGTGACGCCCGACGTCTTAATTCCCCGGCCCGAGACCGAGTTTTTGGTGATTCGCTTGCGCGATCGGGCCAAACCCGCCGAAGGGCCTTGGAAAATTGCCGACGTGGGCACGGGCAGCGGCATCCTGGCAGTGTGCGCCGCGAAGCGACTCGCCCAGAGCCAGGTGACCGCCATCGACCTTTCGGCCGGCGCATTGGCCGTGGCCCGGCAAAACGCCCAGGCGCACGGCGTCAGTGAGCGAATCGAGTTCGTCGCGGGCGATCTTTTCGCGGCTTTGTCGCCGGAGCGGCGGTTCGATTTTGTCGTCTCAAACCCGCCCTATGTGACCGAGAGCGAATATGAAACGCTGCCGCGCGACGTGCGCGATTACGAGCCGCGGCAGGCGTTGGTGGCCGGGGCGCGCGGCACCGAGGTTATCGAACGGTTGGTGGCCGAAGCGGGCGACCGCTTGACGCCCGGCGGTTGGCTGCTCACGGAAATCAGTCCGCAGCTCGAACAGGCCGTGCGAGCGGTTTTCGAGGCGGACGATCGTTTCGAATTGGCCCCGACGGTCAAAGATCTGGCCGGTTTGGCTCGCGTCGTGGAAGCGCGGCGGCGCTCGCGTGAGTGACTCTTGCACCCGGAACCGTCCAATCTCAGTTGTACTTCACACGCTCGTCCACGCTATGTTCCGGGCGTGGCGCGAGATTCTGTAGAGAACGGACTCCGCGCCCTAACCGATTTTGACGAACAAGTTCGGCAAACTCCCCGGTGGCTGGGGCAGAGCCCAAGCGATGCCCCGGCTGATCCGCTTCCGGGGCTCGCGTTAACTCTCGTTTGACTGAGCGTCCTCAATCGCGCCGGGAATCTGCCCGATCACGTTCAAGGTTTCCACGCCACTTTGCAACGGAACAGGAGATGCCCGGCTCTCCGCAACGGCGGAAAGGACATCGCGGAGCATCTCCAAGTACAGCTCGTTGAAATCGTACGCCGAGCCGTCCCACAGCACTTCGCTAGCGGATGACTTTGATGATTGCAGCGAGAGCCGGGCGGTGTCGAAATCGTAGCGCACAGTGGCATCGCTGCCGATGAATTCAAACCCCCGGCTCAGCCGGCGCCGGCACAGGCTAAGCGCCACCGCGGCCAACACGCCTTCGCCATATTCGATGGAAAGCGCGGCGATGTCGGTGACGTCCATCTCCAGCGTGCCGCTACGGGCGATGATGCCGCGCGCGGCCAGCGGCGGACCGAGGCACCCATTGAGAAAATCAATTTCATGGTCGAGCGTCGGCAAGACGCCGCCTCCCAACTCACGGCGAGCGGCGTAGCTCAGACGATAATCCTCCCAGGGATGCCAGTCGGGCAGATAGGTCTCGAACCAGGCTTTGGCGTACAGCACGCGCCCTAGCCGACCGCTTTGCACGTGCTCGCGGGCCGAAGCGTAAGCGGGATGATATCGCATCGAATACGCCATGCCCGCCGGCGTTGCCGTCCGTCGGCTTTCTTCCAGCAACTCTTCGGCGTCAGCCAAGCGATGCGCCAGCGGTTTTTCGATCAGCACCGGCACGCCCGCCGCGATGAACTGCCGGGCGCTGGCCACATGCTGCGCGGTGGGATTGCAAATGATGGCCAGGTCCAGACCGTGTTCGATTGCCGCCGAAATTGAGTGTACCACCGTCACGTCGGACGGCGGTGTGAACGCCGGGTTGGCCGATTCCGCCCGCCGCACCACGATGCGCCGACTCACGCCCAACCGCTCCAGGTTGTCGCAATGTCGCCGGCCAATCGAGCCATAGCCCACGATGGCCACCCGCAGCTCAGCGAGCGGTTTGTTCGGCATGCTCATGGCCGCACCAGCGATAAACATCGTCCAAGGCAACCAGCGGATCGGCGGTGGCCAGTGATTCGCAAATCGAACGCATGCGCACCAAGTCTGCCGGCGTGTCGACCGTAAGCCTGATGTCGGGCCGCAGTCCCTGCCAAGTCTGCGGCAATTGGATCACGCGAAAGTCCACGCCCGGCTCGCGAAAGTAGGGCGTCACGTGCTCGCGGCAATCCTGGGCCGTCGCCAACGGCGCCATCCGCCGCAACGCCCCCGCTTGCATCACTTCGGGCACGACATACGAAAGCCCGGCGATGCAGGTATAATCGGCCTGCGCTTGGCGATGCCGCTGGACGATCCTTGCGGTTCGCCGCGGGCAATACAAAGGGTTGTCGGCGGTGGCGCGAACCACCAGATCGTCATCGTCCAGATCGGCGGTGGCGGCGAGATAGCGATCGAGCACGTCGCTTTCGCTGCCGCGGAAACACGCCACCGCCAAACGCCGGCAGGCGGCCTCGGTGGCATCGTCGTCGGCGGCGGTGGTGGTGGCGACCGTCACTTCGGACGGACCGGCGGCATCGCGCACCGCCTGCAACCGCCGCACCACATATTCCAGCAGCGGTCGTCCCGCCAGCCCCGCCAGAATCTTGCCCGGCAAGCGGCTGGAGTTCATCCGGGCCTGAATGACTATCCACACGGTTCCGTCCCTGGCGTTGGGGTATAGCGCACAAAAAACCCAGTCGTGCAATGGCGGTAACGACGACTGGGCCTGTCAGCGCGAGGCCAACGCCTTTAATTTAGCGATCGAAGCGGACCTGTCAAAGATTTTATTGCTGAAGTCGGTAGTACTTTCAGCCAGCGGCGAATTGGTTAGAATCCGAAAGGGAAGGAGCCAGCCATGCAATGTGAAATCTGTTCCGATGTCGATGCGGTCGCCCAGCGAGCCGCCGAATTCATTGCCGCCGAGGCGCGCGCCGGCGCCGACGCGCGCGGACGCTTTGTGCTGGCCGTCAGCGGTGGAACCACCCCCTGGCTCATGCTTCGCGCATTGGCCGAGCAGGACGTTCCCTGGTCAAAACTCCACCTGGTTCAGGTCGATGAACGCGTTGCGCCGGCGGGCGACCCCGACCGAAACCTGACGCACCTGCACCAAAGCTTGCTGGAGCACACGCCCCTGCCACGCGAGCAAATCCACGCCATGCCGGTCGAAGAAGCAAATCTCGCCTCGGCGGCAGGGCATTACGCCGATACGCTTCGCCAGATCGCCGGCGCGCCGGCGGTGCTCGATCTGGCTCATCTGGGCCTTGGCCCCGACGGGCATACCGCCTCGCTCGTGCCCGGAGATCCGGTGCTCCAAATCGTCGATGCCGACGTCGCCCTGACCGGCGAATACCAGGGGCGGCGGCGAATGACGCTCACCTATCCCATGCTCAACCGGGCGCGGCGCATCTTGTGGCTGGTCAGCGGGCATGCCAAAGTGGAAATGCTCAAGCGGCTGCGCGAGGGCGACCCGGCCATTCCCGCCGGCCGCATTAGCCGCCATCAGGCGTTGATCCTGGCCGATCGCGACGCCGCGCCAACCTAGAGTAAGCCATGTCGCACGATCTGGAAGCCATCGCCCAGCGAGCTTTGGAGTTGATTTCCGAGGACAGCGTCGTCGGGCTGGGCACGGGTCACGCCGCCACGGCATTTATCCATGCGCTGGGGCGGAAAGTCGCCGATGGCTTCCGGATCCGCGGAATTCCCACCTCACAGGCGTCGGCTGAGTTGGCTCAGACACTAGGCATCGCACTGTCCAGTCTCGACGAGGTCGAAGCGATCGACGTCGATGTCGATGGCGCCGATGAGGTCGATCCCCAAGGCAGCCTGATTAAAGGTTATGGCGGCGCATTGGTGCGCGAAAAGATCGTCGCGGCGGCCTCGCGGCGGTTGGTGATTCTCGTTGGCGAGGAGAAGTTGGTGCCGCAGCTCGGAGCGCACGGTCGGTTGCCGGTCGAGGTCGTGCCGTTCGCGTTGGAAACATGCGCTAGGCGGCTGGCCGGTTTGGGTTTTCCATCCGAAGCGCGTCGCCGCGACGATCACCTGTTCGTCACCGACAATGGCAACTACATTCTGGATTGCCGCATTCAGCCCCTGCCGCGGCCGGAAGAAACGCAGCGGGCGATCCGCGACATTCCCGGCGTGGTCGGCACGGGCTTGTTCCTCGGTATGGGGCCGACTGTCTTGATTGGCAAAGGCGGAAAGGTCGAACTCCGCGAATACGGAGGCGATGGGCAGAGGAATCGAAGATAAGGAGATGGCATGAGCACCGAATCGTCTGAGAGCGGCGGTACGAAGCCGAAGCTGATCATCGACGAAGATTGGAAGAGCCAAGTCCAGGCCGAGAAGGAAGCCCTGGAACGGCAGAAAGGGCATTCGCCCGAACCGCAACCACAGGCGGCGGCCGATGCCGGTCCCTTGCCGCCCGCCACGCTGGCCATGCTCTTGACCACGCTGGCCACCCAGGCCCTGGTGGGATTGGGGCAGATTCCTCATCCCGCGTCGGGCAAGGCCGAAATCCATCTTGAAGAAGCGAAGCATTTCATCGACACCTTGGAAATGCTCGAAAGCAAAACGACCGGAAACCGCACGCCCGAAGAAGACCGTCTGCTCGAAAATTTGCTGCACGAGCTGCGGCTGGGGTTCGTGGAAATGCAAGCGCATCTGGCGGCGAAGTAATTGGAGCCGAGTGAAGCCGTAGGGTGGGGGGGGGGGGGGGGGGCGCGCCCGGGGGGGGGGCCGGTGGGGCGCGTGCGGCGCGGGCGCGCGATGGGCATGCTGGGAGTGGAACATTCTGGAACATTTGCGGGGGGCGGTGGGTTCGTTCTGC
>JAICLL010000125.1 GCA_025927475.1 Pirellulales bacterium | reverse complement strand
GGGGCATGGGCCACGCCCCCCCCCCCCCCACCGGCCGATCGGACGGTCGCGCCGCTGCAAGGGGTGTTATACTGTTGGCACTTTCCCAGACTCCCTGCGAGACTTCGCCCATGAGCGCCTACGGCAGCTTCATCCACCGGAATGGCCCGAACCGCCGCGAGGTGCTGCGCGCCGGCTCGCTGGGCCTGCTCGGACTGGGCTGGCCGCAACTGTTGCAGTCGCACGTGCGGGCGGAAGCCGCCGGCGAATCGACGTTTGGCCGCGCCAAGTCGTGCATCTTGTTGTTCATGTGGGGCGGCCCGGCGCATCAAGACACCTGGGACCTGAAGCCCGAGGCCCCTGTCGAAATTCGCGGAGAATTCAAGCCGATCGCCACCCGCGTGCCGGGCATTCAGATTTGCGAGCATCTGCCGCTGTTGGCTCAGCGGGCCGACCGCCTGGCGATTGTGCGGTCGCTCACGCACACCAACGTCGATCACCTCACGGCAACGCACTATCTGCTGACCGGTCAGCCGCCACCCGCCGGCAGCGACCTGGCCAACGATTGGCCGCACGTCGGCTCGGTGCTGGCGCGGCTGGGGCGCGGGGTCGGCCCGTTGCCTCCGTTTGTTTCGATGCGCCCCAAGCCGCACGCCGAGAACGACGTGCCGCGGTTTGTCGAGCAAAGCCACGGGCAGTTCGCCGGCTGGCTTGGCCAAAGTTACAACCCGCTGACGATCGACGCCGACCCCAGCCACGCTGACTATCACGTGGGCGACTTTGCCCTGCCGCCCGAGATTTCGCTGGCGAGGCTCGACGACCGCCGTGAGCTGCTGCACAAAGTCAATCAGCAATTGCGGAGACTCGAGCGGAATTCGCCGGCGATGGATCAGTATTATCGCCGCGCGTTCGAACTGCTCAGCTCGGCCGCCGGAGGCAGCGCGTTTAAGCTGGACCAAGAGCCCGACGCGGTGCGCGATCGTTATGGGCGTCATCCGCATGGGCAAAGCGTTTTGCAGGCCCGGCGACTCATCGAGCGCGGCGTGCCGCTGGTCACAGTCTATTGGCCCAGCGAAGGCATCAAAAACGTCAGCGTCTATTGGGATACGCACAGCCGCAACTTCGTCGATCTGAAGCAGCGCTTGATGCCGCCCGCCGATCAGGCGTTTTCGGCGCTCTTGGACGATCTGGATGTCCGCGGCCTGCTCGACGAAACGCTGGTCGTGTGGGCGGGCGAGTTTGGCCGCACGCCGCGGGTCGGGCAGCGCAACAGCGACGCCGGCGCGGGGGCCGATGGCCGCGATCACTGGCCCGGTTGCTTTAGCGCCGTGCTGGCCGGCGGCGGCATTCGCGGCGGGCAAGTGTACGGCGCCTCCGACCGTTACGCTGCTTATCCCTCCGCCGATGCCGTCGCCCCGCTCGACTTGATCGCCACGGTTTATCACCTTCTCGGCGTGCCGCCCGAGTTGGCGCTCGAAGATCAACAAGGCCGGCCCTTGGTCGTTTGCCCCGGCACACCGATCCGCGCGCTTTTTGCCTGACGCGCCGCCGGAGAAGCGTCCTCGCTTGTCCAGAAACTGTGGCCGCTCTTCATGAAGTTATCGACGCCGCGGGGACCGGCTCGGCGGGGGGGCGCGAGGCCGCGATTTGGCGACCCAGCGCGTTGGCAATCAACACCAGACCGATAAAAACGACGAACACCAGCGGAATCTGCCAGAGCAGCCCGATCGGATTCGATGGTTTTGCATAGCTGGTCGGCCGGGGCCGACCAAGACGCGACGGTCGTGCGCGCGACGAGGCGGGCTGCGGCAGCAAACGATCCAAATCGACGGGCGACGGCATGCTGGCCGGCGCGGGCGTGCGGTGAGCTGGCGCACGTGACGAGGCAGGCGGCGAAACCGGCGGCGCCAGGTCTCGGTGGCGCGCCGAGCTTTGACTGGGCGTTTTCGAAGAGCTGCGCGCGGGCCGCTGGCTCTCAGGCGCCGCCATGGGCGCGGAGGGTTCCGCACTGGCCGCGGGCAGATCCCGTTCGTCCTCCAGCGGCGCAAATCCCAGATCTGGCTCCGAGCCGCGATCGGCCGCACGCCGCGGAGCGGTGGGCTGAGCGGAACGGCGCTGCGGCCCGATACGCTGCGGCCCGCTACGCTCTGCCCCGATACGCTGCTTCAGCTCGGCGTCGTAGCTGGCGCGTTTGCCTGGATCGAGCAGGCAGAGCCGAGCCGCCGCAATCTCGGTCAGCAGCCGCGTGGCCTCGTTCCCGTATTTTCCCAATTGGAAGTTGCGGACGAACGCGCTCTGCCGCACCGCCGCGGCCTCAATGACCTCGCGGTCTTGCTCATCGGGCGCGATGCCCAGCAGTTGATAGTGGTTCGGTGGCCGCTGGTCCTCCGGAATCCCCAGCCATTTCCGGTACGGATCGAACATGATTGTCCTTGCCCAGCCTTCGGCTCCGTGGGTAATTTGGTGAATGAGCGCTCAGGCTTAGTGTACGTCGAAGCACGCAAGCTCGGTAGCTCCCCGCAGCATCAGCGTTCTCGCTTGTGCGGGGGCGAGGCCGGCCACGAGGGCCGGGGCTACCTGCGCAATTAGGCTGCCCAATGCTGGCCACGAGGGCCGGGGCCACAGCCAGAAGTGCCAAACCGGGGCATCGCCAAGGCGCTGCCCCAGCCACCGGAGTAAATCGGAAATCAAAATCGAAAATCCAAACTTGCGAGCATGGCAGCGAATCTTCAGCAACTGTTGAAAAAACACGGCGTCGACTTTTTGCGGGCGGCGGTCCAGCAACTTGTCGGCCGGCCGGCGGCGGCGATCAGCGACGACCAGCAATATCGGCAGTTGTTGATCGATCCCGCCTGGCAGGCGGCGCCGATGCAGATGCGCTTGTTTTCGCCCGAGGGGCTGCATTGGGAAGAGTTTTGCTTTGCGCTGCGCCCGCGCATCTTCAACCTGACCGGTGGAACGGTCGCTTTGGCGCCGAAATGGCAAACGGCCGCCAGTGAGCTGGCCGACCAATTCGGCACTGCCGTCGACCGAGGCTCAGCCGCCGCGCCCTCCGCCAGTTCCTCGGCGGTGTTGGCCGCCGGCGAAAAAGCGCCTGCCCGTGCGGCGGCCGTCGGCATCGACCTGGGAACGACCTACTCGGTGGTTGCTCATCTCGATGCCCAGGGACGGCCGGTTAGCATTCCCAACGCCAACGGCGACATTCTGACTCCCAGCGTGGTGTTGTTCGATCGCGACGGCACGGTGGTGGGCCGCGAGGCCGTGCTGGCCGCCGCCATCGAGCCTGACAAAGTGGCCGACTGCGTCAAGCGCGACATGGGCGCCAAGCATTATCGCCGGCCCATCGGCGGCGAACTGCTGCCGCCCGAAGTAATTTCCAGCTACATCCTCCGCCGGCTCAAGGACGACGCCGCGCGGAAAATGGGCAACGTGTCGAAGGCGGTCATCACCGTGCCCGCCTATTTCGACGAGCCGCGGCGGCGAGCCACCATGGACGCCGGTCGGCTGGCCGGGCTGGAAGTGCTCGACATCATCAACGAGCCAACCGCCGCCGCCATCCTGTATGGCTATCAAGAAGGCTTTCTCGACCGGTCGGGCAAGGTGGCCGGCGACCGCCCGTTGCGGGTGCTGGTTTACGACTTGGGCGGCGGCACATTCGACGTAACCGTGGTCGAAATGAGCAACCAGTCGTTCAAGGCCGTTGCCACCGATGGCGACGTGCAGCTTGGCGGCAAAGACTGGGACGAAAAACTGGTCGAGATGGCCGCCGAGATGCTCGTGCTCGAACTAGGTGATGACCCGCGCAACGACCCCGAAGCATTGCAAGACCTGTGGCTGACATCCGAGGCGGCCAAGAAGACGCTTTCCGAACGGCCGAAGGCCACCCTGTTTGTCAATTACCAGGGCCGTCGGCACAAGGTCGAGGTGACCCGCGACGAGTTCGAGGAAGCCACGGCGCCGCTGGTGCTGCGCACGCGCACCACAGCCGAAATCGTGGTGATGCAGGCTGGCCTGACCTGGGCCGACATCGACCGTGTGGTCGTGGTGGGCGGATCGACGCGCATGCCGATGATCCGCCGCATGCTCGAAGAGTTGGCCGGGCGGGCCATCGACCTGACGGTCTCGGCCGACGAAGCGGTGGCCCACGGCGCCGCGCTTTACGCCGATTTGCTGTTGCAAAAGCAGGGCATTGGCAGCGGTCATACGCAGTTTGCCGTGACCAACATCAATTCGCACAGCCTGGGCGTCGTGGGCACCGACCCGGTGACAGGCCGGCAACTAAATCGGATCATTATTCCCAAAAACTCGCCGTTGCCAGTGGCGGCGGCCCGCCGGTTTAAGACCTCGCAACCGAATCAGCCGAGCGTGAAGGTCACGGTGGTCGAAGGCGAGAGCGAACTGCCCGACGCCTGTATCGAGGTGGGCATTTGCGTCATTCGCGATCTGCCGCCGCGACTGCCCGCGGGTTCGCCGGTCGAAGTAGGATACTCCTATGGTGAAAACGGCCGCTTGCAGGTGACGGCCTCGCTGGTAGGGCACGAGGCACGCGTGACGACCGAGTTCGTACGCGATAACAGTCTTTCCGACGACGATCTGCTGCTGTGGGCCGAATGTCTCTCGGCCGAAGCGGAGCGGGGCTTATAAGCCCGGAATATCGATCTTTTCTTCCTGGGCCGCTTTGCGCAGCTTGCTTAAGGCGCGGGCCTCGATCTGCCGCACACGCTCTTTGGTGACGCCCATTTCGGCGCCGACTTCCTTGAGCGTGAGCGGCTCTTGCCCGCGATTCAGACCGAAGCGGCTGATGATGATCTTCTGCTCGCGGTCGTCCAGCCGCTCCAAGATCTTGCCGATCTGCTGTTCGCGCTGGTGCTGCGCGTGCTCCTGCTCATATTGATCGGTGCGCTCGTCCTCGGTGGCCGAGAACATCTCGTCGGTGCTGGTGCGGAAGCGATCGCGCCGCCGCAGTTCGTCGGGAATGGTCCGGGCAAAGTTCTTCATGATCGCCCAACTGGCGTACGTGCTGAACTTGTTGCCGCGCGCGAAATCGAACTTCTCCACCGCCCGAATCAGCGACATGTTGCCATCGCTGACCAGCTCGAAGAAGTTGTCGGCCGGCCCCACGTGCCGCTTGGCAATCGAAACCACCAGCCGCAGGTTGGCCCGGATGATCTGATTCTTGGTGGTCACGGCTTCTTCATAAAGCCGCTCGATCTGGTCCATCACGGTAGTCTTGGCCCGGGCGGGGTCGAGCTGCTCGCGCAGCTTGCTGGCCCGGTGCTTCAGGTAGTTCATCTTGCGGAACAGATAGACCTCTTGCTCGCGAGTGAGCAGGCTCACTTCATACAAGCTGGCCAAGTAAGGCGGCAGGCCGCTGGGCAGACGGCTCTTTTTGCCCGCCATCGCCTCGGGCATGTCTCCCAGAATCTCCTTATCGACGCCCGCCCGGTCGAACATCTCGTTGGGGATGTAATCGAGCGGCAGTTCCATAATCCGCACCGCCCGCATCTCGTTCAAAATGCGGTAGATGCTGGTTTTGGTGCGGTTGAATTCTTTGGCCAAGGCGTCGACCGAAACACCGCGGCGGTGTTTCTGGTCGATCTTGCGTTTGGTCTCGTCGGTGAGCGGCCCGGTGCTCTCGGGGAAGATGGCCAGCTCGGGATTTTCCGAGTCGAACGCCTTGAGCGTATAGCGGATGGTTTCGACGCTACGGCCCATGCGCTCGGCCAGTCGCTTGGTGATGTCGGCCGGGCAGCCGCCCGCGCGAGCCATGCGGCGGGCGCGGTCGATGATGTTCGAGCGCTCGAAATCGCTTAGTTGGCTGAAGCGCGCACCGCGGCTGATCCGCTCTTCGTTGCGTTTGACAAAGCGGTCGACGGAGCTTTGCAAGAAGCCCACGCGCTTGCGGCCATCGAACATGAAGCGCCGGCTCACCAGCCCCTGCTGCCGCCAACGCGAGATAGTCTTGGTCGAGACCCGGAATTGCTTGCTCAGGTCTTCCACCGTCAGCACCGGTTCGCCCGCCGCTTCCACCGGCAGGTTGGCGGCGTCAGAAACGTCTTCGACAAACAGCCGCAGGTCGTGCCGGGCCGCGTCGCCGCTCATCTTGACATTCAGATGCGTCTCGGGCCGGAAGTCGGTGATCCGGTAGCAGAGATACTCATAGGTGTAGGTGCGGCCGGGGTCGAGTTCCGACAGCAAGCGCTCGGCACGATTGGCCTGATCGAGCTTCTTGTCGCGCGGAGCATAACGCACCTGCTGGTCGCGCAGCTCACGCAGCGTCGAATTGACATAATCCTTGTGCATCGCCATCCTCTTCTTCCGGCTGGGGCCGAGCGGTGTTCCCTGCGACTCCTCGCCCGCTACGGCCGCGATTCCTGTACTTTTGTCCGCCAAAACCCAGTATGGTCTTGCCCCTGAGCGGTCAAGAGGGGCAAATCTGTTGCCCACGGCAACAAATCCAAGTGTCGTTCCTACGCAACAAAGTGTCATTTCGCCTATGAAAAGTTCGCAGCGCGGGCCGAATTCTTGACTGCCGCGCCGCGAATCTGTGGCGTAATGCGACCGTAACTCTAAATGGATAAAGGCTTTTTGTAAATCGTCAGCCCGGTCGGCCCGGCGAAAATTCCTTAAAGTCTCGCCGTGCTGCCGCCGCCAATGCGGGGCTCGCGCCCAGTGCCCCGCGGCAACCCCCGCGGCGGGTGGCATCGCATCGGAGGGATTCCTGGTTAGAGTCAAAGCGATGGCGCGGTGTGCGAGAAAGTCGCACATCGTGCGTTTCCGCTCGGCATACGCTTGCCATGCGCGCCCCAACAGCGCCGTGGTAGAGCACTTACGCGTCACGTGGCCCCAGGGCAGAGGTATTATCGCCGCGGTGCCGGTGTGCCCCCGCTGGCCGTGTGAGGGCCGCCTTCGGCCGCCAATCCAGCAAGCCGCTTGCTGAAATCCTCCGCGGCCGGAGCGAGAAGATGATGCGAATCGACAAACTGTTCGTCGCTCATCCAATCGTGGGCATTAACTACCGGCGTGGCAAACCGGCGCCCCAATCGGTTGATGTAGTCGGCCACCTGTGGCCAGGCCCCCGGACGATACCAGCTTTGGAAGGTCGGCCCTTCGGGCATCACCACCAAGACCGTGGCGATCTGCTCCTGATGGCAGATTCCGAGCAGCTCTTCCAGCGCCGCGCAAGCCGGGCCGCCCAGTTCATAGTTCGTCAGCAGACCAAGGTATTCGCGCTTCGCTTGCTTGAGACCCGAGACGCGCCGCTCGCGAGGAACCGCCGCGGGTTCGAGGCGGTTCCAGCCGCCAGGATCGAATTGTGCCAACAGGTGCCCGCAACCCTCGGTCGGCAGCAGCCGTGGCCAAAGCATGCGTTGCAAGGCAAACCGATGGGAAAACGCCGGCGCGCACCACGCCGAATACCACGCCGGTGCAAGGCTGGCTGGCACGCCAAGCGCTTGGGAATAGCGTTCGATCAGTCCGAGCTCACGCCGCCAGAGCCGCTCGGGCGGAAATTGGCCGAAGTCGAAGGCTGGCGTCGTACCGGTCAGCATGGGCGGAAACACTTCGACCAACAGCAGGTCGGGCCGCACTCCATCGGCCAAGAGTCGCCGTAGACAAACCAATTGCGTCAGCGGCCCCGCGCCGGGCACACCAAAGTTGTATGCCACCATGGGCCGGCGCCGCGACTCGGCAAGTTCTTCCCATTGGGCCGCATCGAAGGCATGGATGGTGCGCGAGCTGCCGAGCATGATCGCCAGCGGTTTGTCGGGGCCGCCCGCCGCGATACGCCGCCGCAACTGATGCAGCTTATCTCCATACAGCGGGTCGCGAAGCTGCGGCAGCCATAGCTCGATGCCGATGGCCAACGAGAGCTGGATTGCCGCAAAAACGAGCAAGCCCCAGCACAGCGATCGGCGGGCCTCGCTTGAGAGTGAAACTTGATGCGACATGGTTGTTGATGAAGACAGAGCTGTAGGGAACGGACCCCGTGCCGTACCGCACAACTTGGTTTTAACAAACAAAACAGGTGATGGTTTGTTCGGACTTGATATTCAGAGACGGCCACCGTGTCCCTAAAGCCGTAGGGTGGGCCGAGCGCAGCGAGTCCCACCATCTGGCGGCAAAAGCGGCGCGGCAACGAACATACGGCAGACGGTGAGACTCGCTGCGCTCGGCCCACTCTACTCGGCCTCGGCGGAACCCCGTGGAGAGCGGGATTGATGCCGAAGAGCAGTTCACGGAACGGAGTCCGTTTCCTACAGACGTCGAACCTAGGAGCTACCGATTTCGATTTCAAATCTGGAAACCAGTCGCCTTTTGCGGATCGTAGCACGGTGCCGCCGTCTACCCAAGATCAAGCATCAACCGGCCGGCCGCGCCAGCCTGCCTGAATTGTGCATTGTGACAAGAGAGCGGTTTTTCCATTGAACTACTTCTCGCCGACAGGACGATCTAGCGCTAGGAGAAGCGCGTCGGTAGCAGGGTGGCACGGCATGATGAACCAACTTCGCTGGGCGGTATCTATTGCGTTGGTCTTTGCGGGACAGGTCGGCCTGGCCCGGGCAAAGCCGTACTCGCTCACTGCCGAATCGGCGCCCGGCGAGACGCTGCGCGTCGAGGTGCAGCTCGACGTCGGCGGAGATCTGAAGCTGACCGAAGAAGGCAAGGTTCGCACGCTCAAGATGAGCGTGTCGGGCAAGCTGGTATACGATGAGAAGCTGCTCTCCGGCAGGGCCGCACCGGAAGTTTCGGACACCGAACCGCCGCAGGACGCCGGCGCCGCCCCTGCCGCCGAGCTGCGACGATCGGTGCGGCGCTACAAGACCGCCGAAGCCGTGATCAAAATCGACCAGGGCGGCGTTGAACCCAAGCTGCGGGGCGACCGCGGCCTGGTGCTGGCCGAAGCGGGCGGCGGACGCGCGATGCTGTGCAGTCTGGCTGGCCCGTTGACGCGCGAAGAACTCGACCTGATCGACGTGCCCGCAAACAGCCTGGTGCTGGACGACCTGTTGCCCAACCGGGCGGTCGAAATCGGCGACCGCTGGCAACACAGCGATGACTTGATGGCAGCGCTGCTGGGCCTCGACGCGGTCGGGCAAAGCAACGTGTTCAGCGAGCTGAAAGAGGTGACCGGCGGCCGGGCGAAAATCGAATTCTCCGGCCGCGTGTTCGGCGCCGTGGGCGGGGTGGCCACCGAAATTGAAGTCAAAGGCAAATATCGCTACGACCTCGCGCAACGTCGCGTGACCGGTCTTGGCCTGCTGGTCAAAGAGCAACGCTCGATCGGCCACGTGAGCACCGGGCTGGACGTGGTCGCCAAAGTACAACTGGCGCTGGCGCCCACCAAGGGCGACCAGGAACTGAACGAGATCGAACTCGACCAGATACCGCCCGACGCGCGGCAAGAGATGCTGCTCTTGGAATGCGAATCGCCGACCAAGAAATTCAGCATCCTCCACGACCGCGACTGGCATTTGATGAGCGACGCGGGCGACCTGCTGGCGTTGCGTTATGTCGAGCGGGGCGAGTTGGTGGCGCAGTGCAATGTGTCGGCGCTGCCCGACGTGCAGCCAGGCCACGAGCCGCCACTGGCCAAGTTCCAGGCTGATTTGGAAAAGTCGCTGGGCGAAAATTTTGGCCGCTTTCTGGAAGCCAGCGAGTCGGGCGATTCGGCCGGGCATTATATCTATCGCGTGTTGGTCGAAGGACGGGTTTCCGAGCTGCCGATCGAATGGCATTATTATCTGGTGGGCGACCGCCAAGGCCGGGCCGCGGTGTTTGCGTTTACGGTCGAGCAAGAGCTCGCCGGGCGCCTGGCCGATCACGATCGGGCGTTGATTTCGACGCTTACCTTCGCGGACCGCGCGCCCGAGACGACGCCAACGCCCGCCCCGCGCGGCAAGCGAGCGGCATCGACTCGCGGCAAGCACCACTCAGCAGCCACCCGCGGCGCCAAGCGGCGATAGAAGGTGGTAGCCCGGATCGTAGCCGCTGGCTAACGGCGGACGACGATTGGTCAAAACTTCCCGGCCCTAGCGATTTAGCAAGGCGTGATCTGGTCATCCTGCTCAGCCAGCGGATCACGGAAGAATTCGCGCAGCGATAAAGTGAAGCCCGGCAAAGCATCACCGCCGGTCAACGTATTGTCTTCTTGAAGCAACTGAACCGTATCCGGGTCAGTGAAAACTTGCACAGTCCGCTGACGCGGATCGAAGTACCACACCAGCCGCACGCCGGCGTCGAAATAGTCGGCTAGCTTTCTCGACATTTCCTGCGACGTATTTCCCTCGCTCAGAATTTCGGCGGCAAGATCGGGCACGAACGATGGGACCGGCTCGCGCGGCATACACCCCTGCGGGAATTTCTCGCGCCGAGCAAAAGCAGCGTCAGGAATGCGCACCAGTCCGGGAAACAGCCGCATCAGGCCGGCCTCACCGCTCACGATTCCAAGCTTGCGGGGTTTCACAAAATTCGCCAGCACCCGCACCAACTCGACCGCAAGGCACGATTCCAAATATCCCATATCCTTCTCCACCAAGACGCCGTCGACCAGTTCGCACAGACGGTTTTCCCTCGCTTCGATTTCGGCGACGTCGCTTTCCGTAGCGGTGCCGGGAACGGGAATTGTCCGGATACGCCAGGCGGGCATCGCACCGAAACGCTGCGTCAGATCGACCAGCGTAATCGTGCTCGATGGACTTTCGACTTGAAACATATGCGACTCCTCAGGGTGCAACTGTTATTTTGTTCGTCGGCGGGCGGTACTGCAATCGGAGCGGCATCGTCGTCAATCGAAATCGGCACTCGTCTGGCGATTTGCCCCGAGGTTGGGTGGGCCGAGCGCAGCGAGTCCTGCCTTTTGCTGTCGGCCTAGCCTCTGACGCCGCCAATGCTTATGCTAAACCGGATGCAAGACCGAGTTTACAATTTTTCGCCCGGCCCGGCGGTGCTGCCGCTCAAGGTGCTCCAAGAAGCCCAGCGCGACCTGTTGTCCCTGCCCGGTGTGGGCATTTCGCCCCTGGAAATCAGCCACCGCTCGCCCTGGTTCGACGGCGTGCTGAACGAAACCGAAGCCAACCTGCGACGGCTGCTTAGCATCCCTGACAATTACCGGATCGTCTTCATGCAGGGCGGCTCGCGGTTGCAGTTTTCGCTGGTGGCCATGAACCTGCTGCGCGGCGCCGGGCGCAGCGCCGACTACCTCGTCACCGGCACGTGGGGCCAGATGGCCATGCAAGAAGCCGCCCGTGAAGGCACGGCGCGGGCCGCCTGGCACGGCAAGCCGCACAATTTCGACCGGCTGCCCGCCGATCGCGAGCTTGATCTCGACCCCAAGGCGGCCTATGTTCACATCACCTCGAACGAGACGA
Source organism: Pirellulales bacterium (assembly GCA_025927475.1). Lineage (GTDB taxonomy): Bacteria > Planctomycetota > Planctomycetia > Pirellulales > JAICIG01 > JAICLL01. The sequence continues at coordinate 7,859 of JAICLL010000125.1, read as the reverse complement.
TTCAGGGCGTGCAATTCGCCCGCGAGCCCGAGGTGGGCGGCGTGCCGCTGGTCTGCGACGCTTCGAGCGACTTTCTTTGCCGGCCGCTGCCGATGGAGCATTACGGGCTGATCTATGCCTGCGCTCAGAAAAACGCCGGCCCGGCGGGCGTCACTGTGGTGATCATCCGCGATGACTTGCTCGAAAGCATCGACGACGGCCTGCCCACCATGCTCGACTATCGGGCGTATGTGAAGGAAAAATCGCTGTTGAATACGCCGCCGGTGTTCGCGGTTTACCTGGTGATGCTGGTCACGCGCTGGCTGCTCGACGACGTGGGCGGCCTGGCCAAAATGCACGAGATCAACCGCCGCAAATCGCAGATGCTCTACGAGGTGATCGACCAGAGTCAGGGCTTTTACCGCGGCCATGCTCAGCCGGAGAGCCGCTCGCTGATGAACGTCACCTTCCGCCTGCCCGACGACGCCACGCAAGACCAGTTTGTCAAGCAAGCCAAGGCCCGCGGGCTGGTCGAGTTGAAGGGGCATCGCTCGGTGGGCGGCATTCGGGCGTCGGTGTACAACGCCATGCCCATGGAAGGCGCCGAAAAGCTGCGCGACTTCATGCGCGAGTTCGCCAAAATCAAGTGACCCAAACCGAGTGTCGAGATCCATGTTCAAAGGAGTGAAAGCCATGCATCGCCTGTTGCTGCCGTTTGTTTTGTTATGTTTGGCCGGCTGCGGGCAGAAAGACGCTAGCACCGGCAAGGGTTCCGCCGCGCCCGCCTATGTGCCGTCGGCGGCGAAGTCGCATGAAGCGGCCATTGAAGGCCAGCAGGGCGGCGATTCCGACGCCGCGAATGACGATGTAGATTTCTCCGCTTCTGAAACGTCGCCGCCGAACGCCAATGACGGTTCGCCAGCCCCTGACGAAGACATCGCCGACGACCGCTCGCAGGCCGGTGAAGCCGCGACCGCTGATGACGACGCCAAGCCTCCGGACTCGGACGCCGGTCTCCCTGCCGGCGCCGAAGAGCCAGCGGCCGAGCCAAGCGACGCTGATGCCGCCGCCCAAGCATCCCGCGAGTCGAAAGGCTCGGGGTCGAAGCTGTTTCGCGGGCTTGCCAATTCGATCAGCCGAGCCGTGGTCAAAACGTTCTCCGAGCCGCCCGCCGTTCCGCCCGCGCCTCTGGAAGACGATCCATTTCCCAACGGCGAGCCGGCAGACGCCGATCCGGATGTGAACCGCTGAATTGCGTTGGAGTGATCTATGCATACATTTACGGCGGTGATTGAACGTTGCCCAGACACTGGACTGTTCGTCGGTTACGTTCCCGGATTCCCGGGCGCTCATTCCCAGGGCGAAACCCTGGACGAATTGAATAGGAATCTGGAAGAGGTCATTGGCATGCTGCTTGAAGACGGCGAGCCGAGGCTCGAATCTGAATTTGTCGGCACCCAGACGGTCCAAGTGGCGTGACGATGGCCAAGTTGCCTGGCCGCGTGAAGTCGTGTAGTCATCTACCCAATTCCGCATGGAGATCGACGTTGAACAGGTTTCTTGCGTGCGCGATGGTCCTTGCCCCACTCTGCGGCTGCGGTCGGCAGCCCTCGAACATCAAAGGCGGCGCACAAACCGCTGCTCCGGCCGAAACCCCGCAAGCATTGCCAACGGAAACGCCGCAGGCATCAACGCCGCAGGCTTCGCCGGCAAACGCCTACGCGGTGCCCGATGCGCCGACCCCCACGATCTCCGACGCCGATCGCCCCAAGACAATCGATGAATTCCGATCGGAATTCGTGCGGCTGTATCAAAAGGACATGTACGCCCCGTTTATTGAACTCGCTTATTGGGGATCGTCGACCGACGAGCAAAAACGCGAATACCTCTCATACATCAGCGCCTTTCTCACCATTAATTCTGCCCGTCCGCCGGCCTTGATCGAATCCGCCGCTCAGCTTGAAGCGACACCGATTGAGAAGTATGGCGAAGACGAGGATACAGAATACCGGTATTCGTATTATCCGAGGCAGGGGGAGGAAGCCAGGGTCGTGAATCCAGAGCCGACTCACGTGCTCCGCATTCGTGCGTATCTTAAGCCCGCAAAGCCAAAAGGGGGCGATGCCGACGCCTCGGAACCAGACGCGGCTGGCTTCGGTGACGAGCCCAATGGAGGCGATGAGGACGAGCGTGGTTTTACGGAGGCCGAATTCGCCGTCGGTGTCCACGACGGGAAATATTATTTCTGCACGATTAAGCACGACTAACCATTCGTTGCACAGGTCGTTCATTGAATGCACCGTATATCTCTTGGTTCGACGAAGACGAAGCCGCCGGCCCGCTGGCCGAGGCCTACCGCGATTATCGCGCGGCGCATCCTGACCGCGACCGCGTGCCCGACATCCTTAAATGCTTCGGCCACCGCCCCGACTTTTTTCGGCAAGTGGCCGAATTCTCGTATTCGCTGCACTTCGCCGATGGGCATCTCACCCGCCAGACCAAAGAGATGATCGCCACCTTTGTTTCGGGCTTGAACCGCTGCCCCTACTGACTGGGCTCGCATGGGCTTTTCCTGCAGTTGCAGGGCGGCAGCGATGAAGTGGTCGAGGCGTTGCGGCGCGGAGATCTTGCTGCGGCGCCGGTCGACGACGCTCACCGCGCCCTCTTGCAGTTCGCGCAGCTCGTGACGCAACATGCCTACCGCACCACGCCCGACGACGTTGAAGCGCTGCGGCAACACGGCTGGTCGGACCCGCAAATCGCCGAGGCCGTTTACATCACGGCGCTGTTCGCGTTTTTCAATCGCGTGGCCGACGCTTTCGGGCTGGCCGATCCCGGCTACGGCTCGTAGTTCAGGGTCCGATCGGTTTTGGCTAACGAGTTCGGCAAATGCCCCGGCGGCTGGGGCAGAGCCTAAGCGATGCCCCGGCTGATCCGCTTCCGGGCCATCGGCAAGCCTCTGCCCCAGCCACCCACCATCGGCCGCAGGAACGTTGCCGCGCCGAGGCGCCGCCAGAAGGTGGGACTCGCTGCGCTCGGCCCACCCCACAAGACTAGGAAAGCGATCCGCCGGCGACTAAAGTATCACACTGGCCAACGGGTTCCCTCTGGCGTGTCCGCCCGCCGATACCCGCACGTCATCCAAATCGAAAATCCAAATTCCAAAATCTAAAATCCAAACTCGCATGAACCGCCGCCGCTTCCTCCTGCTGGCCCTGCTGCTTGCTTTCTCGCCCGTCGCGCGTGCTGACGACACCTACACCCGGACCGAAGACGTCGTCTATGGCCGCAAGCACGGCTTGGCCCTGACGATGGACGTGTTCACGCCCAAGGAAAACGCCAACGGCGCCGGCGTGATCTTCGTGGTCAGCGGCGGCTGGATCTCCGGCCATCAAAGCATCAACCCGGCGTTTCTCGCCGAGTTGCTGCGGCGCGGCTACACGGTGTTCACGGTCGTGCACGGCAGCCAGCCGCGGTTCACCATTCCCGAAGCGATCGCCGACCTGAACCGGGCCGTGCGGTTCATTCGCACCCACGCCGATGACTACAAGGTCGATCCCGATCGACTGGGCATTACCGGCCTCTCGGCGGGCGGGCATTTGTCGCTGATGCAAGGACTGGCGGGCGGCGGCGGCAAAGCCGACAGCCCCGACCCGGTGGAACGCGCCAGCAGCCGCGTGCAGGCCGTGGCGTGTTTCTTCCCGCCCACCGATTTTTTTAACTACGGCAAGCCGGGCGAAGAGGCCCTCGGCAACGGTACGCTCCACGACTTCCGCGCGCCGTTTGACTTCAATGAGTTCAACCCCGAGACCAAAACGTTCGAGCGGATTGCCGACCCCAACCGGCGTCGCGAAATCGGGCGACAGATTTCGCCCATCACCCACGTCTCGCCCGACGACCCGCCCACGTTGATCATTCATGGCGACGCCGACAAGCTGGTGCCGTTTCAGCAGGCCGAGATTCTCATCGACAAGCTCCAGGCCGCCGGCGTCGAGGCAAAGCTGGTCACGAAGCCGGGCGCACAGCATGGTTGGAACAAGTTGCCCGACGACATGAAGCTGGTGGCGGATTGGTTTGACGAGCATCTGATCAAGAAGCAACCGGAAAAAGAATAACTGCCGTGTCGTATGGCGAACTGCTGACGCGCTCGACGATTTTGCTGGCGCTGGCCGGTTATTTTGTCGGAGCGGGCTTGGAAGCCGCCGCGCCGGCGAACTCCCAGACGATCGGCGTCCGCAAGCTTGCCCGAGCCGCCTGGACCATCGGCTGCCTGGTCTATCTGGCGCACGTCGGGTGCGCCTTCGTGTTTTATCACCACGGCAGCCATGCGGCGGCCTATCGGCATACGGCGGAACGAACCGAAGCGCTTGTCGGCTGGCCGTGGGGCGGCGGGCTGTATTTCAATTATGTTTTCACCGTGGTCTGGCTGCTCGATGCCGCCTGGTGGTGGCTCTCGCCGCAGGCAAGAGCCCAGCGGCCCCGCTGGCTGGCCGTGTCGGTTCACGCCTTCCTGTGGTTCATGGTCGCCAATGCCACCATTGTGTTTGCCGCCGGCCCGGCGCGTTGGCTCGGCGTCGTGGGCTGTGGCACACTATTGATCGTGTGGTCCTGCTGCGGTGGAAGAAGCAAGGTCGTGGGCTGAGATGATCGATTCGCAAACCACTTTCGACGAGCGCCAATATGCGGCGGCGTTTCGGCGCGACGGATATTTTATTTGCGAGGATGTGATCACTCCCGGCGACGTGGAACAGCTTCGTCAAGCGGTTGCCTCGCTGCCGACCCGACAAGAGGTCCGGCGCAAACGCAACGTCTACGGCGTTCGCAATATGCTCGAAATCTGCCCGGCGGTGAGAAGCTTGGCATCGAAAAAAAGCGTGCGGCGGTTTGCGGCCGCCGTGCTCGGCGAGCACGCATTCGCGGTCCGTGCCATCTTCTTCGACAAAGTCCCCGACGCCAACTGGTCGCTGTTCTGGCACCAAGACAACGTGATTGCCGTCAAAGAGCGGCACGATGTGCCGGGATTCATCGCGTGGTCGCAAAAATCCGGAGTTTGGCAGGTGCAACCGCCGGCCGAAACCCTCGCTCAGATGGTCGCCGTGCGCGTCCACCTCGATGACTGCGGGCACGGCAATGGCCCACTTCGCGTGCTTCCCGGCTCTCATCGATTTGGCTGGCTCGACGATGAACTTGACGATTGGAAAAACCGCGTCCCTGAAGTAGTCTGCGCCGTGCGATCTGGCGGCGTGGTGGCGATGTGCCCGTTGACGCTGCACGCATCGGCCGCCAGCGAGACCGCGGGGCACCGCCGCGTCATCCATATCGAATATGCGGCGGCGGATCTTCCCGCGGAACTGGAATGGAACAACCGCATCGGCAGCGCCGAACGTCACGAGTTGTCGCCGGCGCACCGCGCGCCGCGCTAAAAAATGCCCAACTGGTCGCGGGCGTCGTCGGTCATGCGGTCGGGCGTCCAGGGCGGCGTCATCACCAGCTTCACCTCGACCCCGCTCACGCCTTCGATGCGGCCAATGGCGTCTTTCGAGTTCTGAATCAACTGCGGACCGGCGGGGCAAGCCGGGCTGGTCATGGTCATCTCGATCGAAACGTTCGATTTGCCTTCGTCGGCCTCGCTCACCGTCACCGTGTAGATTAATCCAAGGTCGACAATGTTGACGAACAACTCCGGATCGACCACTTGCTTTAGCGCTTCGCGGACGGTGTCTTCATTCACAGGCATGGCATCTCCTCGTTCTATGGTTTAGTTCACTGGCAAAGCGGTCCTCTTTCCGGCTCTGCGAGAAATTATATGGTGGAGTCCGGGGTTTCGGCGACTGCCACTTGACGGCACGAATTGCTGGCGGCTTGTTTCCGCCTTGCCGTGGGTGGGCCGCTGGCTGTATTGCTTGGAATCTATTTTTGGCCACGAGGCGGTGCGCCCGAGTCAACCGAAGGAGCGGGGGAAAAATAGATTCCGCGTTTTGATCGGCCCTTACTCCGCGTCGCCCGGTAGTGGAGTGAGGGCTCTGCCCGCTACCCGTGGCAACGTCTCACTCACTCAGCCTAACAAAAATCTCGCCCCCTTCGACCTTCACTTCATGCGAAACGGTCGGCCGCGTGGCGGGCATCGTCAACGCCGCTCCGCTGCGAATGTCGAACTTGGCCCCGTGCCGCGGGCAGGCGATGGTGTGGTCTTGCAAATCGCCCTCGCCCAGCGGTCCGCCGTCGTGCGTGCAAACATCGTCGATGGCAAACACCTCGCCGCCCACATGCAAGAGCACCACCAGCCGATCATCGATCTCGACCACCTCGCGGCCCGGATCGGGGATATCGGCCAGGCGGGCTACGCGTTGGAATTCCATGTGTTTACTTGGGCGAGCTTCGTTGTCCGTGGTCATTCTATTCCTTTTGCGATGGAGTTAAAGCCGCCACGGGGACGGGAGCTTGGGACTGAGGGCTGGACGCAAGGGTTCGCGTTTGGTGATTGGTAGACCGTGTTGAGCCCCTTGGGACTCTTCGAGCGGTTCTCGGCCTTTTCAGGCTCCGATGCCGCTTGCGGCTCGCTGAATCCCGAATCCTGAATCCCGAATCCTTCGCTGTCCCCCTGTTCCCCGGCCTCCGGCCTCTGGCCCCCGCCGCCTTCCGCAATCTTGAATCCTTCCCCGGCCTCCGTGCCCTGACCCCCGAATGCTCGTGGCTGCGGCCTGAACCGTGCCACCGCCTCGGGCAATGCGTCCCGCAGGCTGTACATCCAGCCGCCGTCGAACGCGCTCTTGTGCGAGTGCATGCCCATTTGATGGGCCGCCCGAAGAATCGCGTTCCGCGAAAAACCGCACTGCTTCGCCTGGGCATACAACACTCGCGAATGCACGTCGCGGTCGCGCAGCGCCTCGAACAACCACTGCCCCGCCGTCTGCCGGTCCGCCCGTTCCACCGACCGCCGCGAACCGGGATTCAGGGCGTCGTTGGGCACGGCCCCCGTCAGCCATTCCACGCGCCCCTCGGCAATCTGAAACGTCTTCCCGCCAGGCAGCGACGCTAGGTTGTTCTTCAACGGCGCCAGCCACCGCCGTCCACTCGTGTCGCGGTCGGCCGCCACCATCCACACCACCTCGGCCGCGCGCATCAACCGATCGAGCGCTCGCGCGGTCACTCGACCGTCGATGGTGGTCGCCGACCGCACCACCGCCAGCACCGCCGCGCCACTCGTTCGGGCAAGCTCATTCAGCCTGGCCGCCGCCTCGGCCAATTCGCCCGCACACAGCGCTTTGCCCAGCAACGACTCCAAATCGTCCAACACGATCAGATCGACGCGGCTCGCGTTGCTCGCCGCCCCGGTGAGCCAGGCGATCAGCACATCCAGCCGCTGGGCGAAGCCTTTGCTATTCCCCGTCCCCTGTCCCCGATCCCCTAAGAGTGCAATTCGGCCGGCATCGGCGCCGGCGCGAGCCAGCCGGGCGTGTAGTCGCTCGGCGGGTTCGGTATGCACGAAAACCACCCTTGCGCCGCGCACCTGCGAGACGCTTGCCGCGAGCGAGCAGGCCACAAAACTTTTTCCGCTGCCCGGCTCGCCCGACAACAGCGTAACGGCCGCCTTGGGAATTTCGCCCTCGGCGAGCCACACCACCTCGCCCGCCGCGTGCGTCCGCGGCCTTTCCTCCAACGACTCCTCGACATTCGATAAAGCAGTCATGGCAAAAACTCCTACAAAAGGTGAGAAAGCGGACATCAATCCAAGCCACCCTGCGCACCCGCATCAAAATTGCCGAACCGAGCGCCCGCACTGATCCGCAGCGTCAGCGAGGTAAGGAGCGGACGAAAAATAACTTCGACATACACATCCCTCTCCCTCCGGGAGAGGTCAGGTGAGGGCCAAGACAATT
>JAICLL010000248.1 GCA_025927475.1 Pirellulales bacterium | reverse complement strand
GCGGGCGGGTGAGCTGGGCGGTGCTGCAACCGGGTTTGCAGCGTCGGTAAAGGTATTTGCGCAGCCGCCAAGCGCCGCTGCGCAAATAATAGCCGGCCGCCGCGCCGCCGCGCGGCCAGTAAAGCAGCCCCGCCCGGGCCAGGATCTCCGACAACGTGATCTTGCCGCGAAACGATCCGAAGCCGTGGTCGCTTACCGCGACGACCGCCGCCCCGCGCCGCGCGGCCAGCTCCATCAAGTCGCCCAGGCAATCATCGAGTGCCCGAAGTGCCTGTTGCGCCTTCGACATCCAGAGCTCTGCCGCCTGCCCTTGCGACGGATGGAGCCAATGCCAGCAGCGGTGCTGGAGCGAATCGAGCACTTGTAGTTGCACCACCATCAACTGCCAGTCGGTCATGCCATCGGCCACCTTGGCCGCGGTGGCCTGTCCGCGAAAGATGGCGTCGGTTTGCTCGATGCCCTGCGCGAATTCCTCGAACGTCGTCGGCCTGCGCCGCCACACCGTGCCTAGATCGAAGTGTGCTCCAGTGGCGCGCAGCCGCTCGGCAAACTCTGGATACGGATCCAATGCCGCTTCGATTGACGGGCTATCGAGCCCGCCGACAACGATGCCGCGCACGGCCGCGGGCGCCGGAAAAGTCATCGGCAGATTGAGCGACACCACTTGCCCGCCCGAGGCGGTGACGGCGTCGAACAACGTTGGCCGGGCAATGCGCCCCGCATGGTTCAACAGCAGTCGGCGCCGGCGATGATCGAGGTAGCGATAGTCGAGGATGCCATGCTCGTGCGGGTCGCAGCCGGTTTGAAACGTCGTCCAGGCGACGGGCGTGATGTACGGGCGAGTCGAATTGACGACCGCGCGCGCACTCGTGGCCATGAGCCGCGCCAGGTTCGGCATCCGACCTGAATCGGCCCACGGTAGAAGCAAGTCGAAGGTGGCGCCGTCGAGCCCGATGACCAGCAATCGAGAGACGGTCTGTGTCGCCTTTGTCATTACGACGGGGTTCAGGGTTCGGGGGTCAGGCTAAATCGATTCTCGATCCCGAATGTGGCTCGCCCTGCGCCATTTCGAGCAGTTCGTGGCGCCAGTCGGGACTCTTGGGCAGATCGAGCACAAATTCGATCTGAAAATAATCGCGCCGCCGCGCGTGCTCCGACTTAGTCATCAAGCACCGCGCCGCCCATTGCTTGAGCCGCCGCTGCCAATGCTGTTTGCAGGCGGCAAGGGCCGACCACTTTTGCATCTGCCGCACAAACTCGCCGGCGCCGCGAACAAACCGCGGGTGTACCGGTCCTTTGGCCGCCACGCCGAACACCGTGTGTGGAAAGCGCGAGCTGCCTTGCCAACCCACCAGCGCGGCGTCGAGTGGTGCTAGCAGCCGTGTGACGCAGCTTGGCGTCAGACGCCAATAGTCGCTGGGATGATCGTGGATATGAAAATCGAGCGGAGCAGCCACGAGCAGCACTCCGCCTGGCCGCAAAACTCGAATCATTTCCTCGACCGCGCGCCGCGCTTCAAAAACGTGCTCCAACGTTTCGACGCAGACGATCGTTTGAGCCGATTCGTCGGCCAGCGTGAGCGCGGCCAGATCTTGGACTCGGTTTACACCGGGCCCCGGACGCAGATCGCAGCCGACGTATTGCTGGCCCGGAAACAACGGCCGCAAGTCGGCCAGCTCTTCCTGCCCTTCCGGAAGGTAAGCTCCAAACTCATAGACCGGGCCCTGCAAGGCAAAGGCCTCGGCCGCGCAGCGCACAAACTCCCGCACATTATCGCGCATAGGTTTGCACTCCTAATTGTTGAAATCGTTCGGGCCGCCAGCGGTAAATGGCCACGCTATGTTTGTCCGAATCGGCCGCGGCAAAACGGGCCACGGGCTCGCCCGCGTGGCCCATCAGCAAGCGCATGGTTTCGCTGCGGCGGCTACTGGCCCCTAACTCCGCTTGTTCGACGACGACATACCGCAAAGCGGGATCGGTGAAGGCTGCTTGAGCGGCTTCATAGCGGTACGTTTTTCGACCGGTATAAAGGGCCGTCCAACCGCGGCTATCGAGCACGGCAGCGGAAGGCGCCGCATGCATCATCAGCCACTGCGCGGCCTCACGATGTGCTTCGCGGCTGGCGTGCAACTGCCCCGAGCAATCGGCGCCGCAAGCCGCCACACACGCGGCCGCGAGCATCGACGATGCTCCGGCGTGCGGACAAAGACCGTAGAATAAGCGTCTCGCTTGTTCGGATACCGGCCTGGGCATGAGCAAGCGAGACGCTCGCTCTACGGGCCGTGTCAGCAAGCCAGCGAGCCAATCGGCCACAAACACAATGCCGTATCCGGCCCAACCGATGGCCAGCACGACCAAGAGCAACACATGCCGCGTCGAAAGGTAACCGGCGCGTGCCGCTACCAGTATTCCGGCAACGATCAACGCGGCGCACAAGCATTGCATAAAACGATCGAGCGGCGTGACGAGCTGCCGCCAACGCGCCGCCAAGCCGAGCGAGGCCAACACCGCCAACCAATAATGCAGCGTTTGCGCCAGTTCGTGCAGTAGCTTGGCTCCGGCTGATAGATAGCCGTGGAAGCGAGAGCTGTTCGAAGTGTCTTTCTTGCCGAAGACGAGCCTACCCAGGCCGGGCACTTCCCACCGCGGCTCGATGGCGTTGGCACGGGCGCCCGGACGAAAGTCGTTCAATGGCGCGGCCTCGGCGGCCCCAGCGCGCCCCATCAGGCGAGTCAGGGCAGTCGTCGGCGTCAAAGCATCGCACCAGGCGAGATAGGGCACCAGCACCAGCGTCAGGCCCAGCGAGAAGGTAGCCGAGCCGAACGCCGCCCGTTTCCAGGCCTGCCAACTCGGCCGCAAGCATGCCAACAACGCAAGCGTCGCCACTAGCGCCACAGGCAACACGACCGACTCGCAACGGGCCGTCAGGGCCAAGCCGGTGAAAAGGCCACACCCAGTGAGCCAGCCCGGCGACCCGCCGTCCGCCGCATCAAAATATTGTGCCGCGCACCACAGCGCTGCCATGAACAATGCCAGGTGCGTGCTATCACTGAGCCCATCGGCCCCCAACCTGCTGATGCCGCCCAACAGGCAGTACAGCAGCGTCGCGACCAGCGCCGCTCGGTCGCCGTGAAGTCTTTGGAAAAGCAAATAGACGGGCAGCACTGACAGCACCAGCGGAATCGCCGCGGCAATCTGCAAGGAGGCCGCCCAATCGGCCGTGTTTACCCACCCTGCGGCGGTCGTTAATCCATGCACCAGCCAAACCAAGGTCGGAAACAACGGTTGCTCCGGCTGCGTGCGCAGTGTAGCGGTTAAGCCATCGCGCTCGAAACCTTGAGCCACAATCAGGTAGCGAACGCAGTCTTGAGCCGGCACGACCGCGCGCGAAATCGTCCAGGCTTGCACCAGGCAAGCCACGAACAGCAGCGCGGCGGCTGTGGCGAGTTTGCGTCGAGGGTCCATCCGTGGACGTGTGCTAGGCGGGCCATTTTATGGGGCCGGGCAGCCGAAGGGAGGCAAGCTTGCCCGAAAAATCCCCTAGAGGCGGCCAGAGTAGTGCCGCACGCCATTGCGGTCAATGCGAATGTTGGCTTCATTCGGCCGATAGGTCGGCGGCAATCAGCTCCTCGTCGTTCCGTGCGAAGACGTGTCGGTAGGCGAAGGCCGGGTGCGACCAGCAAACTCCGCCCCGCTCGTTAAGCTGCACGCGCGTGGGCTGAATCAGCTTGGCGCGGCTGATCTCGTCGTAGCCTTGCGGCGAGAGCCGGCTGATAATCAACTCGCCCCGCTCGGTGAACATCCAAATCTTCCCCTGGTTTTCGACCATGTGAATGTTGAACCAGCGGCGGAGGCGTGGGTTGGCTTGATAGTCGGCCGGAATTGGCGCAATGCTTTCCCAAACTCGATCGCCGGTATCGCCTTCCAGACAACGCAGTTCGCCGTAGCTGTCGACACCATAAATGTAATTGTCTTTCAAGTAGGGCGTGACCATGATTGACTGCAAGCTATCGGTGTGCCGCTCGTCCGGTCCCACGCGGCGCCAGATTTTTTCGACCGCCGGTTTTTTCTCATCTAGCCGCAGCATGAGCGAGCCATCGTAAAAGGCCGTCACGAAGAGATGATCTTTCTCGACCACCGGCGTGGCGATGGCCAGCACCATCCGCGAGGGCGGAAACGGATAACTCCACAGGAGCTTGCCGGTGGACGGATCGAGACCCACGACATGCTGCCCGGTCCAGCAGATCAGCACTCGGCGTCCCGCCTGTTCGATGATGATGGGGGCTGAATACGAGGCGTCGTCCGGCAATGCTCGCCAGCGTTTTTTGCCGGTTGCTTTGTCGAGCGCGACCAGGCAGGCATTCTCACCGCCAATTTGCAAAATCACCAGATCGCCCTCAATGAGGGGAGAGGCTGCGAGGCCCCAGATGGGCATGCGCACCTTGTATTCGCGGTCGAGATCGTGTTGCCACAGCACGTTGCCGCCGGCGGCATCGAAGCAAAACAGGTCGCCCATGGCGCCCAGCGAGTAAGCACGGCCTTCATCGATGGTCACCGCCGCCCGCGGGCCAGCCGTGTAACTGATATCACGATACGGACAATCATAGGTATGCGACCAGATAGTATTGCCCGTTTTCCAGTCGAAACAGGGTACGCGTTCGATTTGCTTCGGCTCTTCGACGCGGTCGGTGACGTAGACGCGGCCGTGGGCGACGGTGGGACCACTATATCCGCTGGAGATCGGCACGCGCCAGCGAGGCGTCAGGTGCGAGGATTTGAATTTCTCAACGACGCCGGTTTCGTGCCACACGCCGTCGCGCGTTGGCCCGCGCCATTGCGGCCAATCGTCGGCGCTTGCCACAGACAGACCCAGGGCAACGACGACGAATGTCAGGTCGTTCCAACGCAGAAAGCGGGCGTTCATGGTGATCAATGTTCTCTCCTGCAACCGGGCACGAAGCAGGCTTGATTGTAGGCGGCCGGGCCAAATCATCAAGCCGGGGCGTTCTCTGTGACACACGATGCCCGCGGCTTGCCCGCGGGAGGTTCACGTTGGCTGTCTAATCGAAGAAGGGCGGCCCCTTGGCTTTTCTCCGCCCCGTCCGCCGCCCGCCCAACCGCCTCCGGCGGTCGGGCGGACGACGAACGCAGGCGGTCGTTCTCGGGCGAGCCGTATCTATAAGCCAGCGTCAGCAACCGGCCGGGCAAGCCGGCGGCATGGCAGAAGTCGCCGCGTTAGGCGCCCGACGGCCGACTCCCGTCTGACGTTACTCGCACGGTAAACAGTAGGTTCATCCGACAGGAAGTCCGAGAGGAAAAGAATTGCCAGGGCGCGGTGGTTAGTTGTAAACTGAACCGATTGAAGCGGGCGTCATTCTCGAAGGATTCTGACATGCAGGCCGTAGGCAAGACGATCGTTGTGGTGGCTTTTGTAATCGGCCTGGCCGATGCGGTTGACTCGCGGCGTGTGGCTGCCGCTGCCGGCGATGTTCAAGCTCCCGAGGGCTGGACCACCGCGGCGCCTCGTGATGAATTGCGGCCGACGTTTTCGTACACAGCGAACGGCGGACGAGACGCGAAAGGAGCTTTTGTCATCGAGGCCCAGCGCGAGGCGTTGGATGGTTGGTGGACGACGACCGTTGCGGTCCAAGGCGGACGCCACTACCAGTTTCGCGCGGCACGGAAGGTCGAGGGCGTTGCCTTGCCACGACAAACCGCCGTCGTACGTATCGTGTGGCAGGACGACAAAGCTCAGGCTGTGCTTCGCGATACACCAACCGTGCGGGGCTATCTGCAAGGGTGGAAGCCGGTCGCCGAACCTGAATTTCCGACCGACAAGCAGACCGACCCCTCCGGCTGGACCGAGGTCTCCGACGTTTACTTGGCCCCCTCCAAGGCGACCCGCGCCGTCATCGAACTGCACTTGCAATGGGCACCGCCGGGCGGACGGATCGAATGGAGCGAGGTTTCGCTCACCGAAACGACTCCTCCCGGGGGCCGCAAGGTGCGACTGGCCGCGGCCCACTTCAGGCCCAGTGGAGAATCGGCCGCTGCCAACCGCGAGGAAGCCGCGCCGCTCATTGCCGAGGCAGCGAGCCAGAAAGCCGACTTGATTGTCTTGGGCGAAACGCTCACCTACTACGGCCGGCACCTGCCCGCGGTCGAAACGGCCGAGCCGGTGCCCGGCCCCACCACCGAATACTTTGGTGCGCTGGCCAAGCAACACGACCTGTACATCGTGCTGAGCGTCTACGAGCGCGACGGGCATCTCGTTTACAACACGGCGGTTGCGCTGGGGCCGGATGGAGAGTTGCTAGGTAAATATCGGAAGGTTTCACTGCCACGCAATGAAGTTGCGGCCGGAGTCGCCCCCGGCCATGAATACCCCGTGTTCGACACGCGTTTCGGCAAGCTCGGCATGATGGTTTGTTACGACGGATTCTTTCCCGAGGTGGCCCGCGAACTGACGAACCGCGGGGCCGAGGTCATTGCCTGGCCGGTCTGGGGCTGCAATCCGGCTCTAGCCAGCGCCCGCGCGTGCGAAAACCATGTTTACGTCGTGAGCAGCACCTACGAAGATATCTCTCGCAATTGGATGCTGACGGCGATTTACGGGCACGACGGCCGACCACTGGCGCAAGGCGAGAAGTGGGGCACGATCATCATGGCCGAAGTCGATCTCGACCAACGGCTGCAATGGCCCAGCCTCGGCGACTTCAAGGCTGAGCTGCCGAGGCACCGCCCGGAGCGGTAGTTGCCGGCGCGCATTAGCTCACGTCAGCAAGGCTGTTCATAGGATGGCGACCGCGTGAATACTGAAAGTGAAAAGGAGGATCGACACCGCTTATCATACTAGGTGTCTCACGCCACGAATTCAAACCGATTTGTGCTGATGTGGGGCGCCCTAAGCGCTGGATGCCCGTCAACGACAGCGAGACCAAAAGCTATGCCCATCTTGAAGCTGGCGGATGAAATTCCTGCGAGCGATTGCTAGGATAGCGGTGTTCGCATCTTAATCACTCCGTAGGTAAACACAATGACCCAATCTGGCGACGGCTACCGAATTGAACACGACTCTATGGGCGATGTGCGCGTG
>JAICLL010000149.1 GCA_025927475.1 Pirellulales bacterium | reverse complement strand
GTGGGCCGAGCGCAGCGAGTCACACATTCGCGCCGACACCACCACGAAGGGCTCGATGCGGCCGATGGTGGGACTCGCTGCGCTCGGCCCACCCTACATGCCCGCAACGCCTACTAACACCCTCAGTGCCTCTCGGCCCGCACGCGCTCGAGATCGGCGTCGACCATCATCTCGATCAACTCGCGAAAACCCACCCGCGGCCGCCAGCCCAGCTTTTGTCGGGCCTTGGTGCTGTCACCGCAGAGATGATTCACTTCGGCCGGACGCAACAGCGCCGGGTCGGTCTCGACATATTGGGCGGGGTTGAGGTCCACGCGCGCAAAGGCAATTTCGACCAACTCGCGCACGGTGTGCTTCTCGCCGGTCGCCACCACGTAGTCGTCGGGCTGGTCTTGTTGCAGCATCAGCCACATGGCCTCGACGTAGTCGCCGGCAAAACCCCAGTCGCGCATGGCATCGAGATTGCCGAGCTTCAGCCGGTCTTGCCGGCCCAGCTTGATACGTGCGGCGGCGTCGGTCACCTTGCGAGTGACAAACTCTTTGCCCCGCCACGGCGACTCGTGATTGAACAAGATGCCCGAGCAGCAGAACATCTCGTAGCTTTCGCGGTAATTGACGGTGATCCAATGTCCGTAGACCTTGGCCACGCCATAGGGGCTGCGCGGCCAGAACGGCGTGTCTTCGTTTTGTGGCTCGGTGCGCACCTGGCCAAACATCTCGCTGCTGCTGGCCTGATAAAAGCGAATCGTTCGATCGACCAGCCGAATGGCTTCGAGCACGCGGGTAACGCCCAGGGCGGTAAAATCGCCGGTCAGCAGCGGCTGCAGCCAGCTCGTGGGCACGAAGCTTTGCGCCGCCAGGTTATATACTTCGCGCGGCCGCACCGTGTGCAGCAAGTTGACAATCGAAAGCTGATCGAGCAAATCGGCCTGGTGCAGTGTGATGCGGCCGGCCAGGTCGGCAATTCGCTCAAAGTTTTCACTACTCGATCGGCGGACCATGCCATGCACCTGGTAGCCCTTGTCAAGCAGGAACCGCGCGAGATAGGCGCCGTCTTGACCTGTGATGCCGGTGATCATCGCGGTGGGTGCCATGGTATTGCCTGAATAGGACTCGGAGGCTCAATTAGGAACCGACGAGAAATAACTTCGGCATTTTTGTCGACGCGCACCTGATTCTTCCGAAAAGACCGGGCTACGCATGTCGACGTTACCTTCCGTCCGCTCCATATCTTCCGCAATACACGAGTATAACGTGCGCACGCCGAAAAATCCTCTCACACGCTTGGTCTGAGAATTCTCGCCAGCCTCGATGCAGCGACGGCGGGCGCGGTGACGCTGCTTTTTAATCAGCGGACGGCGATCTGCGATGCCGGCTACTCGGCCCACCCCTACCAGCTTTGCAAGGCGATCTGCCCTCGCTGATGCGTCGGGCTTCCAGGCGAGCGTGGCGCTAGGCTTGCGCTCCCAGCAGCCAGGCCAAAATGCCTTTCTGCACGTGCAGACGGTTGGCGGCCTGGTCGACCACCACGCTGCTGGCGCCGTCGATCACGTCGTCGGTCACTTCCTCGCCGCGCCGGGCGGGCAAACAGTGCATGAAGAAGGCGCCTTTGGGCGCATGCGAGAGCAGCTCAGCGTTCACCTGGTAGTCGGCCAGCGCGGTGCGCCGCGCCGCGGTTTCCGATTCTTGCCCCATGCTGGTCCAGACGTCGGTGTAGACGGCCACCGCGTCGGCCACGGCTTGGCGCGGATCGGTGGTCACGGTCATCTTCAGCTTCGGCACGTCGCGCTTCAGCGATGCCAGAAACTCGGCGTCGAACTGATATCCCTCGGGCGCGGCCAGCACAAACCGAATGCCCAGCTTACCGCAGCCCAGCGCCAGGCTGCGGGCCACGTTGTTGCCGTCGCCCACGTAAGCCAGCGTTTGGCCGCGCAGCGAGCCCACCAGCTCGCGCAGCGTGTAAAGGTCCGATAGCGCCTGGCAAGGATGAGCGTAGTCGGTCAGCCCGTTGATGACCGAGCACGTCGAATGCTCTGCAAGCTCAATCAACTTCTGGTGCGACTTGGAGCGCACCACGATGACATCGACATAGGCGCTGAGCACTCGGGCAAAATCGGCGATCGACTCGCGCGATCCCCAGCCCACTTCTTCGCCCAGGAAAAGACTATTGCCGCCCAGGTGGCTGATGCCCGCCTCGAAGCTTACCCGCGTGCGCAGCGACGGTTTCTCAAACAGCAGGGCCATGACGCGGCCGGGCAGCAGCGCCTCGCGCAGCCCCTTGGCGTGTTTGCTCTTCAGGTCTTCGCTGATGGCGAAGATGCGTTCGATTTCGCCGCTCGACAGGTCGGCCAACGTGATCAGATTTCGCATGACTATCCGAGATGCTGCTTCAAAACTTCGCCCAGCACGTCGCAAGCGTCGTGGGCCTGTTGCTCGGTCAGGTTCAAGGCGGGCAACAGCCGCAGCACCGTGCCATGCGTGCAGTTGATCAGCAGCTTGCGGTCGAGGCAGGCTTTGACGACCGCCGCGCCGTCCATCGCCAACTCGATGCCGATCATCAGCCCCAGAATGCGCAAATCTTCGATCACATCGCATTGGCCGCGGAGCGTCTCCAAGCGGCTGCGAAAGATCTCGCTGACTTGCCGAGCGTTTTCCAGCAGGTCTTCTTCTTCGATCATCTGGATGGCGGCCAGACCCGCCCGAGCGGCGATGGGGTTGCCGCCGAAGGTGGCGGCGTGCATGCCGGGACGCAGGCTGGGGGCGATGTCGCTGCGCGTGAGCAGCGCCCCGCCGGCAACGCCGCCGCAGAGCGCCTTGGCCAGCGTCATCACGTCGGGCGCGACGCCAAAATGTTGATAGGCGAACCAATGCCCGGTGCGGCCAAAGCCGCTTTGCACTTCGTCGAAAATCAAGAGCAACTGCTGCCGATCGCACAGCTCGCGCAAGCCCTGCAAAAAGCCGTCGGGCGGAATGTTGATGCCGCCTTCGCCTTGAACCGGCTCGACCATGATGGCGGCGGTCTCGTCGTCGACCAGCTTGGCCACCGCCGCCAGATCGCCGTAGGGGGCATAGACAAAGCCGGCCATGAGCGGGCCGAGACCCTCGTGATATTTGGGCTGGGCGGTGGCGGCGGTGGCGCCCAACGTGCGGCCATGAAAACCGCCCTCGAAAGTGATGATCTTGTAGCGCTGCTTGGGCGTGTGCAGCCGGGCGAGCTTGATGGCGGCTTCGTTGGCTTCGGTGCCCGAGTTGCAGAAGAACGCCTGCCCGCCAAAGCTCCGTTCCGAGAGTGCCTTGGCCCACAGCCCTTGGGCCTCAATATACCAGGTGTTGGGCACATGGATCAGCGTGGCGACTTGTTCTTGCACCGCCCGAACCACCGGCGCCGGGCAGTGGCCCAGCAGGTTGCACCCCCAGCCGGGGAACAGGTCGAGATAGCGAGTGCCCTCGGCATCCCAGACATAGGATCCCTCGCCCCGCACCAGGCACACCGGGTAGCGGTTGTAGTTGGGTACGACATATTGCTTGAACAGTTCGATGACGTCCGACGAGGGCATCGGGCTTTGAGCGTCGGGCGACTGCACGGCGGTGGCGGTGGCGGCGGGGGAATTGGGCATGTTAGCTGTGGTGGTTTGGGGAGATTGATCCGCGGGACAATCAAAACATGACAGCGGGAGCAGGTTTTCGGTTCACGGGTTTGTCTGGACGCCTTTCACAATCTCCGTTCCCACACCGCGACTGGTATATACTTCGAGCAACAACGAGTGCCGCAGGCGGCCGTCGATAATATGGATTTTGTTCACCCCGTGATCGAGCGTCTCCAGGCAGGCTTCGACCTTGGGAATCATGCCCGACTCGATCGCCCCCGAGGCAATCAGCTCGCGGGCCTTCCCCGGCGAAAGCGAATGGATCAGCGAAGTCGGGTCGTTCTTGTCGCGCCGCACGCCGTTCACGTCGCTGAGAAATACCAGCTTTTCGGCCCGCAGCGCGGTGGCCACGGCGGTGGCCGCGGTGTCGGCGTTGACGTTCAGTTTCTGCTGGTCGCCGTCCAGGCACATTGAGGGAATCACCGGCACGATGCCCGCGTAGCAAAGGTTCTCGATCGTGGTGAGGTCGACGCGGGTGACGGTGCCCACGTAACCCAGGTCGTGGCCGGGCAGGGTCATCCGCTCGCCAAACAGCACGTTGGTGGTATGGAAATTCAGCGGCGCGGCCCGTCCGCCCAGTTCTTCGATGCGTTGAAAGATGTGTTCGTTGGTCTCGTAGGCCAGCACGCGTTCGACGATGGCCAGGGCGTCGGCGTCGGTATAGCGGCGGCCTTGCACGAAGCGCGGTTCGAGGCCGGCCTCGGCCATGGCGCGGTTGATGGCCGCCCCGCCGCCGTGAACCACCACCGGCCGCACGCCCACCTCGCGCATGAAGATGATGTCTAGCAGCAGGTGCCGCAGGGCGCCTTCGTCTTCCATGACGCTGCCGCCGAGCTTGATGACCGTGGTCTTATCGCGAAAGCGCCGGATCCACTCCAGCGCCTCGATGAGAACGTCGGCCTTTTCGACGGCGGTATACAACGGTTTTCGCGGCCGGAAGAAAACGATTTATTGTAAAACAGCCGTGGGGCGTGTCAACGGGGCGGCGGCCGAGACGGCAAACGTCTGCTGGGAGCGCCCTCGGTGGCGTTCCGTGCAGGGCGCTTTGGCTCGATCATCGGTTAGCCTTCATCGACCGCAATCCGCAGTACGTCGCGTGCATAGATCCTGATCTTGGCACGGGCCTCCGAAAACGCCGGCTCCGTGTGGCACCGTGCGATGGCGTCGATGATCTCCGGGGCAAGGCGGACAGCGGCAACGACGCTAGCGGGTGACCTGAATTCCACCGATCCCAAATTGTAGTCGGCCTCGTTCCGTTGGTTGCGCAATGTCCTGAGATTGTCGCCAGCAAGTATTGTGTCACCATTCCCAGACGCGTCGAGACAATACCGAACTTTCTTGTGTATCTCTGCGGCGTACATCTCTTTCGGCGGAAAGTGAAGGCCGCAATCGCCAAGGAACTGGCGAGCGACATGAAACGCGCCATAGTAGGCGCGACTTACGGAAGTGCGCAGATCTGCTTCGTTGCGGCTGTTCGACAGCCTGAGCGCCAAGGCAATGAAATCGATCGGATTCATTCGCGCACGTCGAACGACAGGCAAAACAATTCCGCCCGGCTGCCGATGACCCGACGCACCGCAATGTGCCACTGATTGCTTCGAGCCACAATGTCATCAACGTTGCCGGTCGCGACCACGCGAAAGACGAAAAAAACATCGCCAGGAATCTCCGGATCGCGAGTGACCTTGACGGTCCATTCATTGGAAAACAACTCACCGGAAATTGCCGCAACCCGCTGGCACAAATCGCGCAGCTCGTCGTCCGAAGGGCGCTCCGCGCCCAACTCATCGACCACCGCGGTGAAGTCACGGATGGCTTCATCGAGGTTCTGCTCGTGCCGTGCCGCCGCAACGACGGGCATTTGGTCGGCGGAACTGATCATTTCACTCGGATCGCGTGGCAGCGTAGACATATAACTGGGGTCTTCAAGCAGCTTAAATCCAACTACATTGTACCGCTAAAACAGCCGAAGGCACTAGTGGCTGACGCCCGCGCTGAGCGTCACGCTTCGTCCACCGCGATGCGAAGTACGTCACGGGCATAAGCTCTGATCTTGGCACGCATCTCCGCAAACCCCGGATCGGCCTGCCACCGCTGGATGGCATCGACGATCACCGGCGCCCCGCGCACGATTCCTATCACGGTGGCCGGTGATCTGAACGTGGCGGAATCCAGGTTGTAATCGGCTTCGTTCCGTTGGCTCCGCAGAAGTCTAAGGTTTTGACTGACAAGCAGTGCGTCGGTATTCCCAGATTGACTCAAGCAATACCGGACCTTTTGATGGACCTCCGCCCCATACATCTCTTTCGCCGAAAAGCGAAGGCCACAATCGCCAAGAAACTTGCGCGCGACGTGAAAGGCGCCATAGTAGGCGCGACTTACGGCGGAACGCAGGTCGGCTTCGTTCCGGCTGCTCGAGAGCCGGATTGGGAATGCAATGAAATCGAGCGGATCCATTAGCGCACATCGAACGAGATGCAACACAACTCGGCACGCTCGCCGGCGACCGAACCCAGGTTCACAACCCACTGCTGGATACGTTCCGCGATTTCATCGCCGCTTCCGCTTGCACGAACATTCAACACGAAACCGATGTCGCGCGGGATCTCGGGATCTCGGACGGCCCTGACGACCAAGTCTCCTGGAAAAAGTTCTAGGCTCATCTTGGCAACCCGCTGGCACAAATCGCGCAGCTCGTCGACCGAAGGGCGCTCCGCGCCCAACTCATCGACCATCGAGGTGAAGTCGCGGATGGCTTCATCGAAGTTCTGCTCTTGCCGCGTCGGTGGGACGACGGGCGCATGGCCGGCAGCGCCGATTACTTCACCCGAATCGCGTGGCAATGTCGGCATAAATGAGGCCCTCAAGCGGCTTCCACCCAACTGCATTGTACGGCTGGAACACGCGAACGTCACTAGCGGCCGGCGTAGCTCGAGGGCGTGGGCCCGCTCGCCGCCGATTTTTTCGCGGCTAGCCCCTTGACGCCCGTCGCCAGCTAGCGTACTATCACCGTAGTACACAGCGATTTCGGGCATGGGGACGCCGGTTATGTTCTTCTCGATCGATCCCTCGGACGGACTGGCCATCTACGACCAGATCGTGCGCCAGGTCAAATTTGCCGTGGCGGGCGGCGCGATTCGGCCGGGTGAAATGGTGCCCTCGGTGCGCGAGCTGGCCAAAGAGCTGGCCATCAATCCCAACACCGTCGCGCGCGCCTATCGCGAGCTGCAATCGCAGGGCGTGCTGGCCGCGGTCCGCGGCACCGGGCTGGAAGTGGCCGAAGGCGCGCCGCGCCATTGCCGCAGCCAACGCGTCGAGCTGATCCGCGCCCGGCTGCGGCAAGTGCTCTGCGAAGCCAAGCAAAGCCGGCTCGATCCTGATGAAATCCGCCGCCTGGTGGAGCATGAATTGACCGCCGTCGAAAAACAAAAGGTCTGATCATGGAAAGCGTCATTCGTCTCAAGCATGTCAGCAAGCGGTTCGGCTCGCACGTCGCGCTGAACGATGTCTCGCTGGAGATTCCGCCCGGCGTGGTCTTTGCGCTGTTGGGCGAGAACGGGGCGGGCAAAACCACCGCCATCAAAACGCTGCTCGGCCTGACCACGCCCGAGGCCGGCAGCGCCGAAGTTCTCGGTCTCGACAGCGGGCGCGACGGGCTGGCGATCCGGCGGCGCGTCGGCTATGTCTCCGAACGCCCCATGCTCTATGAGTGGATGACCGTGGCCGAGATCGGTTGGTTCACCGCCGGTTTTTATGGCGACGGCTATCTGCCGCGGTATGAAGCGTTGGTGCGGCAATATGGCTTGCCCGGCGGCAGAAAGCTGAAGGCGCTCTCCAAAGGCATGCGGGCCAAGGTGGCGCTGTCGCTGGCCTTGGCCCATGAGCCGGAGGTGTTGATTCTGGATGAGCCGACTTCCGGGCTGGATACGCTCGTGCGGCGCGAATTTCTCGAAAGCATGGTCGATCTGGCCGCCGCCGGGCGAACGGTGTTGTTGTCGAGCCATCAGATTGGCGAGGTTGAGCGCGTGGCCGACATCGTGGCCATCATGCACCAAGGGCGGTTGGTGCTGGTCGAGCGGCTCGATGCGCTCAAGGAGCAAATCCGCGAGCTGACGGTCACGCTGGCCGATGGCGCCGCCGCTCCGCCCGCCATCCGCGGCGAAATATTACGGCGGCGGCAACGAGCCAGGCAGTGGCAGGTGCTGGTGCGTTATCTGGCCGACGAACATCTGGAAACGCTGCGCGGCGAGCCGG
Source organism: Pirellulales bacterium (assembly GCA_025927475.1). GTDB lineage: Bacteria > Planctomycetota > Planctomycetia > Pirellulales > JAICIG01 > JAICLL01. The sequence continues at coordinate 8,719 of JAICLL010000149.1, read as the reverse complement.
CCATCGCCGAGATCGACGCGCGCACGCCCAGCTTGGAAGAAATCTTTGTGGCATATCTGAATGAAGGGCGTGGGGAGCAACCGCCGGCCCGGGCCGAGGAGGTGGTCTCGCCATGAGAGCTTTTCTTTTTCCGCGATTGCTCTGGAAAGAATACCGCGTGCTGCGCGGGTATTGGCTTTCGCTGTTGGTTCTTGGTTTGCTAATTGACGTTTTTACCTTTCAATTCGACAACGATCCACGGCCCGTGCTGATTGCTTGGTCTTGGGTCGTGGCGGCATTTTTTGCGCTCGGCGCCGGCGCGACACTCTTCGCCGTCGAGCGCGAGGAGCAGACAATTGAGTTTCTGCGCGGTTTGCCGGCGTCGCCGTCGCGGCTGTTCGTCGGCAAGGTGTCGTTGGCTCTCGGCGGAACGTTGCTACTGGGCGCCGCGTTAACTGCGGCGGCGTTGCCCACAGTCAACCTCGGCCAGTTCCGCGCCGCGCTTGCCACCGATGCTGGATGGATGATCGGCGTGCCACTCTTGCTGCAAGTAGTCGCCTGGGGCGTCTTTTTCTCGCTTCTGCTCGCTCGCCCGCTCGTGGCCGCCTTGTTGGCAACCATCGCCACCTTTGTCAGTTGCTTTGTTGTCGCCTACGTGGCGACCGCGCGTCATGCGATGCCCGGCTGGCGACCCGTCTGGGAGGGCCTGCCGCACGCTCTGATGACCGCGGCGGTCTTTGCGATCGATTATCTTCTGGCCCGGCGATGGCTCTACGGGTCCGCGCGACGGCCCTCGGTAGCTCGTGCCGTCCAAGCCAGCGACATGCGTCGGCTCTGGTGGCAAGAAGCACGGCAATCGGGCGTGGTTCTGGGCGCCTTGCTGACCGTGGGACTATTGCTTTCGACGAGCAATTGGGCCGCGGCGGGACCGCATTCGCCGTTGAGCGTGCCGATCGCCACGCTCATCTTCGCGCTGTTGGGTGCGTGCGTGTTTCTGGCCGATCAAGAAGGCGGGCAGTTCCGCTACTTCGCCGAACGCGGCGTCAATCCGCGACGGCTTTGGCTCGCCCGGCAGCTTTTTTGGGCCGCGCCGCTGCTGGCCCTGATCGTCTTCTTTTTGCTCGCCCACATCGTGCTGCTGGCGATGGTGGTGCGCACCAACCAAAACTATGACGAGATGCCGTCGCGCATTCTATTGATGTTCAACTATGGCTGGTTCGGCATCGACCTGGGCGATCCGTATCGGCATTTCAACCGATCCTGGCATCTCGACTGGTTCGGCCATTTACCGGGCTACCTGCTTTGGGCGGCCTTGGCGTTTGGCTCAGGGCAGCTTTGCTCGATGTTCTTTCGCAGCGGTTTGCTGGCCGCGGTGTTTGGGGTGATCGTGGCCGGCCTGCTGGTGGCCTGGGCCGCACTGATGGAGTTTTTGGAGCTAAGTTGGCTATTCACCGTTGCACCGCTGGCGATCGCCCTGTTTGCCAGCACTTGGCTGCGGGCGCCCGACTGGCTGGTTGAGCGGGCCGAGTGGCGGCCGCGGCTGCGGGCGGCAGCGGTGCTGGCTTTGCCATTGGCGGCGGTGCTGATCGGCACGGCGGTCTATCGGGTGTATGAAGTGCCAGAGCCCGAGATCGAGATCGCGCCGAGATCGCTCGAAATCGCGGTGTCGGGGGCTGCCGAAGCGCGACTCACCGCGGACCTCTATAGCCGCGCCTGCGACTTGCTATCCAAACTGCCGTCGGCAGGCCCCTACACCCTAGTCAAACTGCCTTCGACAGGCCTCTTCGCCGATTTGCGCGGCGACGCCTCGAATGCGTTGACTGAATCGCAAACCGCCTGGCTGCAACAAAACCAGGAACCGCTGGCGCTCGCTCTCGAAGCGGCGGCGCGAAAAGACTGTGCGTTCGGCGCAACCCAGCGCCTGGATGACGTCGGCATCTGGCGGTTTCTCGAGCTGGCTCATCTGGTGGTGCTCAGCGCCCGCCAACTGGAAGATGAGGGCGACCTCGAGGCCGCCTGGACCCGCTATCAGGCTGGTTTTTCGATGGCCCGGCATTTCCATCAGCAGCCGGGATTGTTCGGCGAAATCTATGGCAACGCCATTGAGCGGATGGCGTTCGACCGGCTCTTCTTTTGGGGAGCGCACGAAAAGCAAACTCCGGATCGCATTCGCGCGGCCATCGAGCACATTGGCAAGCTTGCCGCCCTGCGGCCGATGACCGACGAGATCCTGGAGGAATACGGCGATCTCTCCGTCAGGCTGTTCCGCGACGGCGATTCGTGGTCGCCGTTCGACGAGCCCGCCATTGCTTCGCGCGTGATTGCCCGCTGGCTGCCCTGGGAGCTGACGCGCAGCAAGCGCACACTGGCCATGTTGGCCGAATTAGACATCCACGACGTGCAGGCGGCTGAATCGGCCTTGGCCGGGCAGCGCCAGCCGGCACATGCCTGGCACTACGAAGATCCGTACACGCGTCTGAAAGTGGAGCATTTCGCTCGAACAAGTTTGTTCTTCGGCTTGGACAGCAGGAGCGAAACGTTCCAAGGTTTTTCGAGAGAGGTAATCGACAGTCGCCGGAGCGCCGTGGCCTATCGCCGCGCCGCGCGCCTAGTGCTGGCAGCCGAGGCGTGGCGGCTGCGGCATGAGGAACTGCCCGATTCGCTCGCGCGGCTGGAAGGCAACGGACTAGATCAATTGCCGGTCGATCCCTTCACGAACCAGCCGTTCGTTTATTTTCCCTTTGGCTTACGAGCGCCGGTAAGTTCAAGCGTTCTAAAACAACTCCCGGCCCGGACGCCGTTACTCTATACCCACGGCACAGTCGGCGGAGACATGGGCTATCTGATGGAACGGGCGGCTCGCTTGAGTCGCCAGTCGGATGATGACGATGGGCCGGAGTCAACCTCGTCTCAAGACGACACGGAATCACTGCCAGGCATGGTTTTTCCGATCCCCAGGCCGTTTTGAGGTATATCGCCTGGTGACCAATGTCGCCTTTCGCTCCGCGAAAGTAGCGTTGGTTTTGCGGGACAAAGGACCATAACACGCTACTTGCGCGGAGCGAAAGGCGACTTTGCGACAGCGTTATATAATGCCGTGCAACGGACCGCCGGGGGCGGCCAGGGCGTCGACGCGGCGACTCACCTCGGGGTCTTCGACCAGCGGAGGAGCGTGGTGCGGCTTGTTGCGAGCGTCGATCACCAGCGGCCCACGGCAACCCCAGTGCTTGTGGTGCACGAAACTGCCGGCGCCATGCACATCGGCCGCGGGATTCGACCGCGTGAACGCGACCCAAAGGAAATTGTTCAGCGTCTGAGCCGCAAAGGCGCTGTCATCGACGATCACCCACAGCGGCCACTCATCGAGTGAGCGGGTTTCCAACGAACGGCAAAGTTCTTCCAATCGGCGGTCGCTGTCTATATCCGCGGAAAACGGCGGTCCCGACACCACCACCACGCCCGGCAACGCCAGTCGTGGCTCGCGAAAACCTTCGGGCAGGTCTAAGCCCGGCGGCATCTCTGTGGCCAACATGCGGCGGGGTGGACCAACCGCCGCGATGACCAGTTTTGAGCCTTCGTTCAGCGTGCCGCCCGAATAGTCGAGCGTGTCGATCGTGGTGCAAGTTTGAAAGTGCAGATCTCGCTGCCAATCGACGCGCGCCAGCAGATGAGCCAAGAAGGCCGGAATGTCGTGAATGTCCAGCCCTGGCGCGTCCTCGTGGGCCACGATCAGCAGATACTTGGCCAGCGACATTTGCCCCTGGCCCAAAATGGCGTTGGCCTGCGTCAACAACTCCGCGGGCCGCCGCCGCTCAGTAAACGGGGCATAGCGCTCGCTGCCGATGGCCAACAGCAGCGGATGCACGCCCGCCGCATCCACCGCGTGGACCGCATGCACGCCGGGCACGACCGCGGGAATCACCGGCCCGGTGAGTTCATGGACGAATTGGCCGAAGGCCGTGTCTTCTTGCGGCGGCCGGCCAACGACCGTGAACGGCCAAATTGCCCCCCGGCGGTGATAAACATGCTCCACCACCAACACCGGGAAATCGTGGGTCAGCGAGTAATAGCCCAAGTGATCGCCGAACGGCCCTTCGGGCAAAAGCCGCTCGCCATCGACATAGCCTGTCAGACAGAAATCGGCCTCGGCGTAGATTGGCGGCTGGCCACGGCGGGCAAGGAGCGGGATGCGCCGCCCGGCCAACACGCCGGCGAAGGCGATTTCGGGCAGCCCCTCCGGCAGCGGCATGACGGCGGCCACGGTCATGGCCGGCGCGCCGCCCACGAACACGCTGACGCGCAGCCGCTCGCCGCGGGCAATCGCCGCGGCATGATGCACGCCGATGCCGCGATGGATCTGATAGTGCAGCCCAACTTCGCGCCCCGGCTGATATTGGTTGCCGGCCAACTGAATGCGATACATGCCCAGGTTCGAGTGCTTCCAGCCGGGGTGGGCGGCGTGTTCGGTATAAACCTGCGGCAGCGTGATGAAGGGCCCGCCATCGCCGGGCCAGCAGGTGACTTGCGGCAGGTCGGTCAGCTTGATTTCGTGGCTGAGAATGGGGCCTTTCGACACGCGGCGCGGCAGGGCGTTGAGACCGGCTTTGGCGGCGCCGAACCACAGCCCGGGTCGTGCGAGCTGTCCCGGATCGGCCTTGAGCCGCACCAATCGCCGCACATCGTCGAGCGTATCGCGGAAGATGAATCGCAATCGCTCGATCGAGCCGAACAGATTGCTGACCAGCGGAAACGCGCATCCTTTCGGCCGAGTGTAAAGGATTGCCGGCCCATCCGCTTGATACACCCGCCGCTGGATCTCGGCGACTTCCAGATAGGGATCGACGGGCTCATCGATTCGCAGCAGTTGGCCCGTGGCGGCCAGGTCGTCGCAGCAGTCGCGTAGCGTGCGGTAGCCCATCGTTGTGATTCTGATAGGTTTTGACATTCCAGGTAGGCCACCCTACGGTTCCTCCGTCCCAATTCGATCCGCCACCGGATCGGGCGATTCGTCTTGCTCGCCTTCAAAGCGCGTGGCGATGGCCTCTGCCCGCAGGCCCTGCTCGCTGAGCCAGCGGACCATGGAGCCGGTGGCGCCGTGGGTGACCAACACCCGCTCGGCGCCGGTGGCCGCGATGGCTTCGGTCAGCCCCGGCCAATCGGCATGGTCGGAAAGCACAAAGCCGCGCTCAACACTGCGCCGCCGCCGCGCGCCGCGGAGCTGCATCCAGCCCGATGCAAATCCCGAAGCAAAATCGCCGAATCGCCGCAGCCAAGGCGTGCCGCGGGCGGATGGCGGCGCCACCACCAGCGCCGTGCGAAACGTTTTTGTGTCGGTGACGTTGCCGACATATACGGTGGGTGGAAGCTCGATGCCGCTGGCGCGGTAATCGGCGTTGAGCCGCTCGACCGCGCCATGACAATAGATGGGACCGAGCGACCCATCGACTCCGCTCAGCACGCGCTGCGCTTTGCCCAGCGCGTAAGCATAGATCAACGAGCATTGTCCGGCGTCGGCGTTGCCGCGCCACCAGCGGTTAATTTCATCCCAAACGGCAGCTTCGGGCGGCCAGCGATAAATCGGCAGGCCAAATGTCGACTCGGTGATGAACGTATGGCAGCGCAGCGGCGCGAAGCCGGCGCAGGTGCGGTCGGTGGCCACTTTATAATCGCCCGATACGACCCAGACTTCGCCGCGATGTTCGATGCGCACTTGCGCCGAACCGAGCACATGCCCGGCGGGATGCAGTGAGACCGTCACGCCGTCGAACGCGAGCGCTTGCCCATATTCAACGGCTTCGATCGCAGCATCGGCGCCAAGCCGCGTGCGCAGCACGTGCAAGCCGTCGGCGGCGCAAAGATATTTCTGCGAGCCGGGGCGAGCGTGATCGGCGTGGGCATGCGTGACGATGGATCGCTCGACCGGTTGCCAAGGGTCGATATAAAAGCCGCCGGCAGGGCAAAACAATCCGACGTCGGTGGGCACGACCAGGTCGCTCATGACAGCCCGAGCATCAGCTCGATGTTTTGCACCGCCGCGCCCGAGGCGCCTTTGCCGAGATTGTCGAGCCGAGCCACCAGCAGGGCCTGCCGCTCCATCGGGTTGTCGAACACGTAAAGCTCTAGCAGGTTGGTGCCGTTAAGGGTTTGCGGCGGCAGCACGCTTGGCCGTGGCTGGCGCGGCATCACTTTGACAAACGGCTGCGTGTGGTATCGTTCGGCGAGCGCCCGATGCAAGTCGTCGCCCGTCACGTTGCCCGGCAGCGACCACAACATCAGAGGCACTTGCACCAGCATGCCCTGCCGAAAAGCACCGACCGCCGGCGTAAACAGCGGCTTGCGCGCCAAACCCGAGTGAACGCGCATCTCTTCAACATGCTTGTGCGCCAGTTCCAAAGCGTACATGCGATACGGATCGGAGATGTGGCTCTCGCCGGGCTGCTCAAAGGCTTCGATAAGCTGCCGCCCTCCGCCCGAGTAGCCCGAGACGCCCTGAATCGCTACTGGCCCGTCGCCGGGCAGCAAGCCGGCATCGACCAGCGGGCGCAACAGCGCAATCGCCGCCGTCGAATAGCAGCCGGGGTTCGACACTCGCCGGGCCGAGCGAATCCGCTCGGGCTGTTCGGCATCTAACTCAGGAAAGCCGTAGACCCAGTCGCCATGCACGCGGTGGGCGGTGCTGGCGTCGAGCACGCGCACCTGCGGGTTGTCGATCATGGCCACGGCGGCCCGCGCGGCGTCGTCGGGCAGGCAGAGCACCGCCAACTCGACCGAGTTCAACAACCGCCGCCGCTCGGCGTCGTCCTTTCGCCTGGCCGGATCGATGCTGACCAGCCGCAAGTCGGCGCGCTCCGCCAGCCGCGCCCGGATTTGCAGACCGGTCGTGCCCGCTTCGCCGTCGATGAAGATGCTTGGCTGGTGGATCATGCCTGAATGGAAAATCGCTCGCCCGGCTAGCCCTTCTGGCTGGCGAGGCACAGATTGAGCGTGATGTGCGCCTGGCCTTGGTGATGGCCCTCGTGCCACCCCAGCACGGACAGAACATCGCGAACGGTCCACTTGCGTTCAGCCATGGCGGGCGGAATTTCGCCCAGCCGCTCGTCGCCATAGCGGCTAAGCGTTTCAAGCAGATGCTGCCGCGACTCAGCCAGCACTTGCCGGAGCAGGCCGGGCGCGGGAATATTGTCGTCGGGCGTGCTGCCGCCGCGAAACCGCGGCCATAAGTCGCTGAACGCCCCGGGCCGATCGGGCGCCAACCGCTCGGTGGCGAAGATTTCTTCAGTGATCCCAATGTGCATAAGCTGCCAGGCGATGTGTGCCCTGCCGGGGCCGGGACGCCAGCCCAGCACGCCCGACACGTTGGGCTGCTGCTCGACTTTTTCCAACAGGCCAAGCGTGCGGTCGCGGTTAAACTGATAGCTCTCGATGAGAATCTGGGTGGTGCTCATGGGCATAAGGCATCGAAACAGGGGACGGTGCAATCGAGGGTGTGGGCAGCTAGTATAACAAAATGCCAGCGTCTTGTCCCAAGGAGCGTGAAATGTTCAAGTCCATGACCGCATCAGTGATGATCGCCATTTTGCCATGTCTTGTGGTGGCGGCGGAGCCGGGCAAAGAAACGGGGAAGCCAGACCACGAAAAAGAGCCAAGCCACGAAAAAGAGCCAGACCACGAAAAAGAGCCAAGCCACGAAAAAGAGGCTGTGCTGTTCGATGGCAAGACCTTCGATGGCTGGCAGGGCGACACCCAAAACACCTTCCGCATCGAGCAAGGCGCGATCGTCGGCGGCAGCCTCAAGCAGCGGGCGCCGCGCAACGAGTTTCTGACCACCGAACAGGAATATGGCGATTTCGAACTGAAGCTGAAATTCAAGGTGTTGGGCGAAGGGGCCAACGCCGGCGTGCAAATTCGCAGCCGGCGAATACCCAACCATCACGAAATGATCGGCTACCAGGCCGACCTGGGCGATGGCTGGTGGGGCAGCCTGTACGACGAATCGCGCCGCAACAAGATGCTTGCCACCGCCGATAAAAAAGTGGTCGAGCAAGCGCTCAAGCGCGGCGACTGGAACGACTACACCATTCGCTGTCAGGGCCGGCGGATTCAGCTTTGGATCAACGATCGGCAAACGGTCGATTACACGGAAGCCGATGAAACGATCGAGCAGCGCGGGCTGATTGGCTTGCAAATTCACGGCGGCCCACCCAGCGAGGCCTGGTACAAAGACATCCGCATTCGTGAGCTGCCGCAGCATGACAAGCGGTAGGGAACGGCCGAAGAATAGGTCCCGCGTTTCTGTCGGCCTTCACGTGGTTTTGCCGAAAAGCGTCTGTAGGGTGGCGACGAGCAGGGACAGGCCGTAGGGTGGCGACGAGCTTGCGAGTCCCACCATTTGCCGGCGGCGCGGCGGTGAAAGGTGCCATGCGCCCGCAGGTGGGACTCGTTTCACTCGGCCCACCCTACCGCGATGAGCAACGACAGGCCGTAGGGTGGCGACGAGCCTGCGAGTCCCACCATTTGCCGGCGGCGCGGCGGTGAAAGGTGGCATGCGCCCGCAGGTGGGACTCGTTTCACTCGGCCCACCCTACCGTCGATGAGCAGGGACATGCCGTAGGGTGGCGACGAGCTTGCGAGTCCCACCTTTTGCCGGCGGCGCGGCGGTGAAAGGTGGCATGCGCCCGCAGGTGGGACTCGTTTCACTCGGCCCACCCTACCGTCGATGAGCAGCGACAGGCCGTAGGGT